>DASUBK010000281.1:0-6294 GCA_035763305.1 Terriglobales bacterium
GGTGGAGAAAGCGGTAGCCCTGGGCTACTCGCGCAGCGATGTGCGCTCGGCGCCGGAATTGGACAATCTTCACAGCGACCCGCACTTCCAGGCACTGGTCCGCGCCCAGTAGGGAACCACGTAGCCGCAGGCGCCCCCGCCTGCGGTACATGCGGTCCAACAGAACTCACCAAGCCGCAGAGCCTACCCTGGGCTTGTCGAAGGGCGCCCCGCCTGCGGGACGCGTAAAGTCTGGGGTGCTAACGCCCTGCCCGACTGGGACATGCACCTGCGGATTGTCCTTTTGGATACTTTGTGGGTTAAGGGGCAGCCCCTCTGGGTTAGAATGTCGACACCCGTCGTACGCCACTTCGTCGGGATACGGTGCCCATGTTCCTGACGAATTCCGCCCATTCCGGGCTGCCGGAGTTCAATCGTCCGCCGTGGCAACGCTACGGCTCGGCCCTGTTGTCGGCGGCGGCTGCGGCCGCCACCACCCTGCTGTTGCAGGAGCTCACCGGCAGCAGTGCGCCCTGGCTGATCGCCTTCTTCCCCGTAATCCTCATCGCCTGGTACGGCGGAGTAGGCCCCTGCCTGGTTTCCGCCCTGGCTGGCGCGGCTGCCGTTCTCTACTGGTTCGTCTTGCCCTCCGGGCTGGTGCGCTTTGCCACCGTAGACAGCGCCATGCCCCTCGCCGTATACCTGCTCGCCTCCGTTGCCGTGGCCCTTCTGGCTGAGGCTTACCGTCACCGCCTGGCGGAAGCCGGCGAGCAAATCGCCACTCACCAGCAAAACCAGGCCCAGCTCGACTTCGCCATCTCCCACCTGCGCAGCGCCAGCGAGAGCCTGCGCGACGAGGCGCGCCGCGAATCGTCGCAGCGCAAAATTGTCGAAGACCAGTTGCGTATCAGCGAAGAGCGCATTCGCGGCGCCGAGGCCGCCGCCGCCCTCCGCCTCTTCGATTGGGACCTGCGCAAGGAATCCATCTACGTCAGCGGCGATGTGCACGCCATGTTCGGAGTTCCCGCCGACCAATGGACGGGGCGCGATTCCTTGCTGGCCGCGATCCATCCCGACGACCGTCCCCGCGTTCAGCAGGCCGTGGAGCGCGCCGCCAACGCCGGCGGTCCCGCCGAGTTCGAATTCCGCGTCCCCTTTCCTGACGGCTCCATGCACTGGATTTCCGCCAAGGGCAACGTGGTCGGCCACGGCGGCTCGCTGGCCCGTATCGTCGGCGTCTTCGTGGATATTACCTCGCAGAAAGTTACCGAGCAGGCGCTGATCCGGCACGAAAAGCTGGCCGCCACCGGCCGCATGGCCGCTACCATCGCCCACGAGATCAACAATCCGCTCGCCGCTCTGACCAACTTGCTCTACATCGTCAAAGGCGATTCGACCCTCAGCCGTGCCGGCGCCCAGTACCTCGCCATGGCCCAGGAGGAGTTGAAGCGCGTCGCCTATCTCGCCAACCAGGCCCTGGGCTTCTACAAGGAGAAGGCTGCGCCCTCGGCGGTGCAGATGCCGGAACTGCTCGACGAGGTGCTGGCTCTCTATACCCGCAACATCGCCGCCAACGTGCGCATCGAGAAGCACTACGGACGCAGCGTGGAGGTCAACGCCATACGCGGCGAGATCTGGCAGGTGTTCGCCAACCTCGTTTCCAACGCGCTCTACGCCATCCGCGCCGGCGGCACGCTGTCGGTCGAAGCCCGCGCCACCGCGGGGGGGATGGAAGTTCGTATTCGCGACACCGGCACCGGCATCAGCGCCGAGCACCTCGATCGCATCTTCCAGCCCTTCTTTACCACCAAGGAAGAAACCGGCACCGGGCTGGGCTTGTGGATCGTGAAGGAGATTGTGGAGAAGCACGGCGGCACCATTCGCGTGGAGAGCCGCACCAGCGACCCCGCCGGCACCTGCATGACGGTGTTTCTTCCCGCAGCCACCTCCGCAGCCGTGATTCCCGCCGCCAACAGCGCGGCGATGGAAGTCCGCGCCCACTGAATATTTCCATGGGTAGGCCCCGGCGCCCTCGCCGAGGCTGCCCATCGTCCTACCCGAATTGCGTAGCCGCAGGCGCCCGCGCCTGCGGCCCACTGCCCACCGCCCACTGACACCCCCTCCACCCGCATCGCTAACCACTCTCCCCCTTCCGCTGCTATCCTGACCCCTGACGGTGACCAACCTTCCCTCACATTCCACCGGCCTGCCCGCCTCCGACGCGATCCGTGACCGCGCCCTCGCCCTCCGCAACCTGGAGTTAATCGCCGCGCGCGTTCCCGCCGGCGTCCTCCAGGCGGTTACCCCGCTGTTGTCTGAAGTCCCGGATCCCGACGGCGCTCTGAACCTCTTCGAGCGCCTCACCGCCGGCGCCGGCCCCGAACTCTTTCGCCTCCTCGACCGCGAACGCGCCCTGGTTCACTACGCGCTCATCGTCTTCGGCTACAGCCACTACCTGGGCGAGACCCTGATCCAGAACACCGACATCTTTCACCAGCTCGGACGCGAGCGCGCCCTCGACCGCTCCCACTCTCGCGAAGAGCTGCGCGAAACCTTTGCCCGCTGGAAGTCGCGCTCCTTCGAGACCGACCTCGCGGTGCTGCTGGCCCGCTTCAAGCGACGCGAGTACGTGCGCATCATGCTGCGCGACGTGCTCGGCATCGCTACTCTCGCTGAGACCACCGCCGAAATCTCCGCCCTGGCTGACGTGCTCATCGAGGAGGCGGTCACGGAGATCAACGCCGCCCTGCACTCCCGCTTCGGCGGCCCGCAGCACCTCGATGCCGACGGCCGTGTCGCCGGCACCACCGCCGCCGTGCTCTCGCTCGGTAAGCTGGGCGGCAACGAGCTGAATTACAGCTCGGATATCGATCTGTTCTTCCTCTACGGCGCGGGCCACGATGCCGGCGACACCCCCATTTCTACCCGCGAATACTTCATCCGCCTGGCGCAGGGCGTTTCCGAGGTGCTCTCGCGCCACACCACGCTGGGATCGGTGTTCCGCGTGGACCTCCGCCTGCGTCCCCAGGGCGGCGAAGGCGAGCCCGCCGTCGATCTCGGCCATGCCCTTCGCTACTACGCCGAGGTGGCCCACGACTGGGAGTTGCAGGCCATGATCAAGGCCCGCCACTCTGCCGGCGACCTCCAGCTTGCGCGCCGCTTCGTGCGTGGCGTTCAGCCCTACGTGTACACGCCGGAAATCAACATGGCTGCCATCGCCACCGCGCTGGAGACGCGCGAGCGCATCGGATCGCGCCGCCGTGCCGCCGAGGCCCGCGGCAGCACCATCGACGTCAAGCTCGACCGCGGCGGCATTCGCGATATCGAATTCCTGGTGCAGTGCCTGCAGCGCGTCTACGGCGGCAAGGAGCGCTGGCTGCGCTCCGGCGGCACGCTGTTCTCCCTGCAGAAACTCCACGACAAGGGCCACATCAGCGGCGCCGACTTTCATCAATTGACCACCGCCTACGAATTCCTCCGCCGCGTCGAGCACCGCCTGCAACTGCGTCACGGCCAGCAGACGCACCGGTTACCTTCGGACCCGCACGCCGTGGCGATCCTCGCTCGTTCCGTCGGCCCGCTGCCCACCGGCGAAGATCCCTCGCGTGATATCGCCGGCGAGCTCCGTCGCCGCATGGACGCGGTCTCGGCGATTTACCACCGCATCATCCATCACCAGCAGGAGCGAATCGAGCAGCAGCAGGACGAGTTCCGCCTGCAGAGCACCAGTGAGCTTGGCCGCGAGCCTTCGGATCGCCAGATCCTCGCTCGTCTCGCCGCCGAGTCGCCGGAAATTTCCGGCATCGTGAGCGGCGCGCGCCTGAGCCTGCAGGGCCGCCGCAATCTCTTCCGCTTCCTCGCCGCGGCCTTCACCACCGGCGAGCGCTACGCCGCCGTGGTGCGCTCGCCGCGCGGCCTCACCAATGCGCTGGAAATTTTCGAGGTCAGCGAGTTCCTGACCGAAATACTCGTCCGGCATCCGGAGGAAATCGCTACCCTCGAGCAGGTGGACCCGACTCCCGCCGGCGATTCCGGCCAGCTCTTCGCCGACACCCCCGACCGGCCGACGTCGCCGCCGTGGTGGGCCATCGCTCCGGAATCCACATTGCAGGACAAGTACGCGCAGTTGCGCCGCGATTTTCGCCGTGCCGTTTTTGTCTCCGCCGCCCGCGACGTTGTGACTCACCGGCCCGCGCGGCAGTCGGTCGCCCAGACCAGCGCCGCCGCCGACCGCGCCATCGCCGCCGCCTGTTCCATCGCGGAAGGGCGAGCAGAGCACTTCGCCATCCTCGCCCTCGGCCGCCTCGGCACCCGCGAGTTCGATCTTCTCTCCGATGCCGACCTGCTCTTCGTCCGCGATCTTGCCTTCAGCGAGTGGGACGCCGGCCGCCGCGCCGAGCGCGTGATGGAGGCGCTCTCCGCCTACACCCGCGAGGGCACAACTTTTTCCGTCGACGCCCGGCTCCGTCCCCGCGGCAGCCAGGGTGAGCTGGTAGTCACGCCCGCGCAACTGGAGGACTACGTCCGCGGCGAAGCCCAGGCGTGGGAGGCGCTCACCTATGCCAAGCTGCGCCTCGTCGCCGGTTCCGCCGACCTGGGACGCGCCGCCTGCCGCGCCCGCGACCTGCTGCTGGATCGCTTCGCCGCCGATCCCGACTTCTTTGCCTCGGTTCGCGAGATGCGCTCCCGCCTGGAAAAGCAGGAGACCGGCTGGAACCTGAAGACCTCGCCCGGCGGGCTCTACGACATCGACTTCCTCGCCGGCGCACTCGCTATTCGCGCCCGCCTGCGCCCGCTCTCCGCCGATCTTCCGGCGCGCCTCGGCCAGCTGCAGGAGCAAGGCGTCCTCACCACGGCGGATTTCGCTGTCCTGGAGCACACCGCGGTTCTGCTGCAGTCGCTGGAGCACGCCATCCGCCTCGCCACCGGCCGCGCCCGCAAAGAGCTTCCCGCCGCCGAGCATGCCCGCGAGGCCACGGAGAAGCTGGCCGGCTGGTTTGCCGGACGTCCCTTCTCCCAGCCCGACCTGGCCGAGGCCATGGCGCGGGTGAGGGAAGTCTTCAACCGCCTCCTCGCCTGATCCCTTTGCGTACCTTCGCGCCCTCCGCGTTAAATTTCTTCCCTTTGCGTTCCTTCGCTTCCTTTGCGGTAACCCTCTTCTTTCCATAAAATTCGTGCTTTGTTCGTGGCGAATCGCCCTGCCGGTGGGACAATGTGATGACGTCACAACGCCCTGTGATCCCGGTCATGTAGTCCCGGGTCGCGCTCTTCTTAGAATGGCTCGTCCCTGGGGAACTCCCGAGCGTTCGCCGGGAGGCTCGCGACAAATTTTCGGAGGTGGCTGATGGCGGCTTCTTACAACAATCTTCCCGTGCCCACCGACAAGGGCCAGAAGATCACCTACAAGGACGGCAAGTACACGATTCCCGACCGGCCGATCATTCCTTTCATCGAGGGCGACGGCACCGGCCGCGACATCTGGAAAGCCTCGGTGCGCGTGTTCGACGCCGCCGTCGAAAAGGCCTATGGCGGCAAGCGCCAGGTCATCTGGTACGAAATCTTCGCCGGCGAAAAGGCTATGGCGAAGTTCAACTCCTGGCTGCCCGACGACTCCGTCGATGCCATGAAGGAGCTGCGCGTCGGCATCAAGGGGCCGCTCACCACGCCCGTGGGCGGCGGCATCCGCTCCCTCAATGTCGCCCTGCGACAGATTCTCGATCTCTACGCCTGCGTCCGCCCGGTGAAGTACTACGGCGCGCCCTCGCCGGTGAAGCATCCCGAGCGCATGAACGTCATGATCTACCGCGAGAACACGGAAGACGTTTATGCCGGCATCGAGTGGCAGGAAGGCACGGCCGAAGTCAAAAAGCTGATTGATTTCCTGAACAACGAAATGCTGAAGGGCACCAAGAAGCGGATCCGCACCGACAGCGGAATCGGCATCAAGCCCATCTCCATCACCGGCACCAGCCGCCTGGTGCGCCGCGCCATCGAGCACGCTCTCGAGCACGGCCGCAAGAAAGTGACCCTCGTCCACAAGGGCAACATCCAGAAGTTCACCGAGGGCGCGTTCCGTCAATGGGGCTATGACCTCGCGGTCGAAGAGTTCCGCGACAAAGTGGTCACCGAGCGCGAAAGCTGGATCGTCGATAACAAGGACAAGAACCCAAACCTGACCGCCGAGCAGAACGCCGCTCTGATCGAGCCCGGCATCGAGTTCGCCCCGCCAGAGTTCGGGAAATCCGTCGCCGAAGAAGTTCGCTCCGTCCTCGACAGCATTTACGCCACGCACGGACACGGCGCATGGAAGAAGAA
>DASUBK010000282.1:0-4977 GCA_035763305.1 Terriglobales bacterium
ATAGGGGTCCTTCGACTCGGGCGTTCGCCCTCGCTCAGGATGACAGACAGTAGAGTTGCTCCAACCCCGGAAAAATCAGAAGCCGCAAATCAGAAATCCACCGACTCGCCGAGCCATGCCAGATATTGCGCGCTGCCGCGCTCGATGGGTACGGCGATACACTCCGGCAGATCGTAGGAATGCAGCTCCTTGATGGCGTCGCGCACGCGCTCGAAGGCCGCGGCGGTGGTCTTGACGATCAGCAGCCACTCCTGCGCGCTCTCCACCGCGCCCTGCCAGCGGTAGACCGACTCGATTCCCGGCACGATGTTGACGCAGGCGGCGAGGCGGCGCTCCACCAGCGCGCGGGCGATTTTTTGCGCTTCCTCGTGATTGCCGGCGGTGGTGAGTACGAGAAGAGAGTCGATGCTCATCGCAGAGAATCTACCACCGAGGGGGGAATCTAGGCGGTCAAGCGCGAGGAAGGCTCCCACTTGTGCGACAGCAGTTGGCCAGCAGGGCCTTCGAATCGTCCAGGGTTCTTGCCGCCCGGCTAACGAGGTCGCGAGAGTGCTCGCAGGTTTGGCGCGCGCGCTCGACGAGGCACGCGGAGACACACTTTTGCGGATATTGGTGCTGAGGGAAATCCAGAGCCGCATTGCCCAGGTGGAGGTAACCTTCCTCCAGCTTGGTCATGCGGCGCCCGAACTGCAGGCGGAAGTCGCGGTCAAAGCCGGCGCGCTCTTCGGGCACCCGCCGCGGTCGCTTGCCGTCGCTGTGCAGGCTCGCCGGCATGAAAGAATGGATGAGAGACTTCCCTTTTTTGGTTGTCACCGAATGCGATCGCAGCGCCGAGCCAATCGCGCGCTTCTCTGCCCTGCTTTACAATCTCAACGCACTCTCATGGCGGAAATTTTTCCTTTTCGCGGTCTTCGCTTCAACCCGGCGCGGGTGGAGGTGGCGCTCGCGGTCACCCAACCCTACGACAAGATCACGCCCGCGATGCAGGCGCGCTACTACGACGCCAGTCCCTACAATCTGGTGCGAATCATCCTGGGGCGAAGCGAAGCGGAGGATAGCGAGGGCAGCAACGTCTATACGCGGGCCGCAGAGTATTTCCGGGATTGGCGGGAGCAGGAGATCCTGAGGGCGGAGGACGAGCCCGCGATCTACGCCTACTCCCAGCGCTTCGCCGTTCCCGGCGGCACGCGCGAGTTGGAGCGGCGGGGGTTCATCGCATTAGGGCGCGTGGTGCCGTACCGAGAGGGCGTTGTCTATCGTCACGAGCAAACGCTGGCCAAGCCGCGCGCCGACCGGTTGAACCTGCTGCGGGCGACGCGCGCCCACTTCGGGCAGATCTTCATGGTGTACAGCGATCCGGAGAAAAAGGTGGAGGCCGCATTGCAGGTCGAGCGCGAGCCGGACATCTGCGTGACGGATGAATACGGAGTTCGCCATTCGGTGTGGCGGGTAGTCGAGCGTGAGCGGATTCAGGCGGTGGTGGCGGCGATGAGCGACAAAAAGCTGATCATCGCGGATGGGCACCACCGCTATGAGACGGCGCTGGCGTACGCGGAGGAAACGCGAGCCGCGGGCGGGGCGCCCGCGGCGGCCGAGATTCGGGAAACGCAAGCGACCGCCCCGGCGAGGGCGCCGGGGCCTACCCAATACGAGAATGTTTCGCGATCTGGAAAATATCCGGCGCACGAGTTGGTCATGATGACGCTGGTGAACATGGACGCCGAGGGGCTGGTGATCCTGCCCACGCATCGCGTGGTGTTCGGGCTGCCGGGGTTCGATGCCGACCTGCTGCTACGCAGCCTCTGGGGGTACTTCCAGATCGAACAGCTGCCGGCGTCGCTGGATGCGGCACAACTGACGGCAAAGCTGGCCGAGGCGGGCCGCGAGGGCAGCGCGTTTGTCGCGGTCACGCGCAACGATCGTTACCTGCTGCGCGCGAAGGACGATGGCGGACTGCTGGACGCCGTTTCCCCGCGGCAGCGGCAACTGGACCTGGTGCGCCTGCACAAGGTGGTGCTGGAGCACGTGCTGGGACTCTCGGAGGACGACATCCGGCAACAACGGCACGTGTCCTACTACCGCGACGCCGGTGAGGCGATAGCGCGGGTGCGCCAGGACGCTAATGTCGCGTTCCTGGTGAATCCGGTCACTATAGAGCAGGTGCGCGAGGTGGCGCTGGCGGGCGAGGTGCTACCGCAGAAATCCACCGACTTCTATCCCAAGATGCTCAGCGGGCTGACAATTTATGCGCTGGACTAGCCGGCAGTCGCCAGGCGCCGGTCGCCAGTCGCCGGGCGCCGGTCGCCAGTTGCCGGTCGCCGGACGCCAGTCGCTACTCGCGCGCGGCGGGCGGGCGGCGATTGTGATTGCTCTCATTGTGACGGTCATCGCGGCGCCGGCGGCGGACGAGAAGCATCTCACCGTCTACAACGCAAGCGGGCGTTACAACGTACTGGTGGTGGAGCGCGGCGGGCGCGAGTACGTCGCGCTCTCCGACTTGCTGCAACCGCTGGGCGCGGCGTCGGCCAAGCGCGACGGCGACAAGTTCCGGCTGCGCTTCCGGCCTCCCGACGGTAACGAACAGGAGCTCCAGCTCACCGCAGGCAAGACCAAGGGTAAGGCGGGGCGCAGCGACATCACCCTGCCGGCGCCATTTCGAATGGAGAACGGCGCGCCGTTCGTGCCGCTGAGTTCGATTGCGGAACTGCTGACCGAGCTGGGCGTGCGCGACATCGAGTTTCATCCCCAGGCTAGGCGGCTGCTGGTGGGAAACGTCGCGGTGCGCTATCAAACCGAGCTGCAGCGCGGCGCGGAGCCCAAGCTGGTCTTCCACTTCAGCGGGGCGGTGGATCCGACCATCGCCACCGAGGCCGGCAAGCTGCGCATGATGTTCAACCGCGCGCCGGTGGTGGGCTCGGCGCCGCAGCGCTTCGACGACAAGCTGATTACGGGCGAGGCGTTCAGCGAGGCCAATGGCGAGTCGGAGATCACCGTCAGCGGCTCGGGTCCGCTGATGGCGACTTTCAGCGCGGACGCCAGGACGATCACCATCTCGGCGCCGCCGGTAATGGCGACAACACCGCCGCCGGCCCAGGCACCGGCGGCCGCTCCTCCTCCGCCGTCGAGCACGCCAACTCCGGTTGCGGCGCCGCCGGCGCCCCAGCAGGGAACTCCGCAGCCGGCGCGGCCGCGGTTCATGGTAGCGATTGACGCCGCGCATGGAGGCTCAGAAACCGGCGCCATGCTGCAGGGCCAGGTCGCGGAAAAAGACCTGACGCTGGCCTTCGCGCGGCGCATGCAGGCGGAATTCGACAAGCAAGGGATCTCCAGCTTCCTGGTGCGCGATGGGGACGTCGCGCTGAGCGCGGACCAGCGGGCGTCGGCGGCCAACACCGCGCGCGCGACGCTGTTCTTGACCGTGCACGTGGGCTCGGAAGGCCGCGGGATTCGCGTGTACACGGCGCGCGTCGCGCCGCCGCCGGCGGACCGGCCGCTGTTCCTGCCGTGGGCGACGGCGCAGTCGTGGTTCCTCGACGGCAGCCGCAGCGCCGCGGGCAGCATTGCGGCGGAATTCTCCAAGCGGCAGATGATGGTGGCGGCGTATTCGGCGCTGCTGCCGCCGCTGAACAGTATCGCCGAGCCGGCGGTGGCGATCGAAATTTCGGACAGCTCGACCCAGAACCTCAGCGCGCCCGCCTACCAGCAGGCGGTGGGCAGCGCGGTGGCGGCGGGCGTGGCGGCGGTGCGCTCCAGCCTGGAGGGAGCGCGATGATCGACCGCGGCGCGCAAATCATGATCGTGCTGCTGCTGGTGACCATCTTCGGCCTGGGGATCTATGCCATCCATCTGAAGCACCGGGCCGAGGTAGTTCCGCAGCAGAAGATCGTGGGCCGAGCCATCGCGCCGCCGGCGGCGGGCCCGGCACAGACGGTTACCTTCTGGGTCGCATCCGATCAGGACGGCCTGCTGCACAAGCGCACCGCCTCGCTGGTGCTGCCGCGCGATCCCGACCTGCGGGCGCGGGAGATCCTGGAGACACTGGTCGGACTCTACACCGACAAGGGCTCGCCGCATCCGCTGGGCACGGGAGCGGAGATCACGGATGTCTTCCTGCTGAAGAACAACGACGCCATCGTAAATGCGAACGCGGCATTTGCCGACGGCCACCGCTCCGGCGTGATGGTGGAAGAGATGACGGTGGCCTCGCTGGCGCAGACGCTGGCGGCAAACACCCCGGGGGTGGCGCGCATGAAGATCCTGGTCCAGGGGAAAGAACGGGAGACGCTGGCCGGGCACGTGGATCTGACGACGTTCTACAACCTAAACCAGGAGCCGTGGCCGACGGTGGAGCAGTGAAATCTATCTGGTGATCTCATGATCTGGCGATCTGCGCCTCGCGGCTCATCCAATCACCAGTTCACCAGATCACCAGATACAATCAACCGGTTATGGTCTATCGCTCGGACAATCGTGCAGCCGAACAGATGCGGCCGGTCAACATCATTCCAGACTTCATCTCGACCGCCGAGGGCTCGGCGCTGATCGAGTTGGGCAACACGCGGGTGATCTGCACCGCGTCGGTGGAGGAGACGGTGCCGGCGTGGATGCGGAACCGCGGCAAGGGCTGGGTGACCAGCGAGTACGGCATGCTGCCGCGCTCCACGCTGACGCGCACGCCGCGCGAGTCGGCGCGGGGACGCGTCGGCGGCCGTACGCACGAGATCCAGCGGTTGATCGGACGTTCGCTGCGCGCGGTGATCGACCTGGCAAAGCTGGGCGAGCGCACCATCTGGCTGGATTGCGACGTGATCCAGGCGGACGGCGGCACGCGCACCGCCTCCATCACCGGCGCGTTTGTCGCGCTGGGCCTGGCCATAGGCAAACTGGTCGAGGCGGGCACGCTGACCGCGGCGCCGATCCGCGATTACGTGGCCGCGACCAGCGTGGGCATCGTGGATGGCGAGATCATGCTCGATC
>DASUBK010000283.1:0-17440 GCA_035763305.1 Terriglobales bacterium
TAGCTCTGCCCCGCGCAGCCCTGGCACAGAGTACGGCCGTCGCGGCGCACCTCGCGGCCGAAGTTGATGCCCTCGCCGCAGTGTGCGCAGACGACGCGCTCGCCCTTGTAGCCGGGAAATTCTTCCGGGCCCAACTCCACCTTTACCCGCCGGATTTCGAACAAGTCCGCGTCCGGCATCTCGCGATACGCGGCCATCTGCTGCGCGTTTTTGCTTTCGAGTTCAGGATGCATCTGGCGCGCCTTTTCCTTGGAGGACTCGCGCGCCGCTACGCGCACTGCCTCGCCGCTGGCGACGTCCACGAAAGTCGCCGCCATCTTGCCCCAGTCGCGGAACTTGAGCGAGCGCTTGCCCAGGCGACAGCCGGTGACGACGGCCACCGCGTCGGTGGCGCAGCGATCGATTTCGACGAAGGTGACCAGGCGCTTGCGGTCCTTGCCGCGCGGGTCGTCGATGCCCAGTGCGCGCAGTCCGAGCATCGCCATGCGCACGCCCAGCACCTGCCCGGCGCAGAGATGCCCGTGCGCCGCCGCCGCGTCCGCGAGATATTGGTCGAGAGTTTTCATGATTTACGCGAGTTGAAGTGTCGCTACTCTTCACCGAGGAATTGAATATTGGACATTGAATATTGGCGCTCGTCCGCGATGCTCTTCGCCAATATTCAATATTGAATTATTCAATTTTCAATATTCAATTCCTCGTGCCTAGTCCCTAGCGCCCAGTCCCCAGCCACCGCCTACTGCTTCTCCGGTTCCGCCGCGTCTTCTCCCACTTCCACCGTCCGCGCGCGCACGGTGAAGGTGAATTTCTGCGCCCCGGCGGGCGCGAAGGTCACGCGCGCCGGCTGGCGATCCCACTGCGGCGCCGGGCACTGCGAGATGTCGCCGTCGCTCACTGCGCCCAGATCTTTCATCAGCAGCGGCTTGCGCTCGTTCAGTTGCGCCACCACCGCGTACAGCTTCTCGCCATTGTCGGAGACGCCGCAGTAGGCGGCGTAATCGCGATACCAGCTGGCGGTGGAATAGAAGGGATCGAAGCTGGGCAGTTTCACCGCGCTGACTCGCCCGGAGTTGCGGTCCACCAGCAGCCAGCCTCCGCGCTGCCACTTCCACTTGTGCGGCTTGCCCTCGTCCTCCGGCAGCCAGTCGTTGACGCGAAAGGCCTTCTGCACCACGAAGAACTGATCGGTGACATCGTGGGGCTCGCCGGTGGTGAATTCCTTAATCTTGCCGTCCACGTTCAGCGAGCGGATCTGCATTTCGACGGCTTTGTCTTCGTTGGGGCCGACAAACAGTCTCACCGGCATGGCCTTGCCGAAGGTGATGAGCTTGGCCTTGCCGGCGACGGCTGCCACGGCCGGTCGGGGTCGGCCGGCCTCGAACCAGAGCATCGTCACCAGCAGAGCTGACAACAGACAGCGAGAAGTAAGAGAGCGCATGGCAAGAGCCTAGTCCCGGCGGGGAAGCGAGCGCAACTTCTTGAGCAGGCGAACTGGTGATCTGGTGAACTGGTGATCGCATTGGGTTTGGCCGCGTGCCAGAGAGTTTTCACCAGATCGCCAGTTCACCAGATCACCAGATGGGACTATCACCGTCGTAACCTCCTCTCTTGTTCTCACATACAACCTTGCTGCTGCTGAGGACGTCCATCCCAAGCTATGGACGCTGTGCGCCTGGCCCGACGTGTGCCTCGCATCCTGGTGGTCGACGACAACCAGGCGAATGCCGCGCTCACGGCGCAGTTGCTGCGCGCGCGCGGCTACGAGGTCACCGTCGCCCACACGGCCGAGGAGGCGGAGACCCGGATTGAGCGCGATCCCCCCGACCTCGTTCTGCTGGACGTGATCATGCCCGGCAAGTCGGGCTTCGAGCTCTGCCGCGAACTCAAAGACAACCGCCACACGCGGCTGATTCCGGTGGTGCTGGTGACCGGCCTGGCCGACCGCGAGGACCGGGTGCGCGGCATCGAGGCCGGCGCCGACGACTTCATCAGCAAGCCCGTCTTCCCGGAAGAGGTTTTCGCCCGCGTCAAGTCGCTGCTCAAGCTGAAGGAATTTACCGACGAACTGGAAAGCGCCGAGGACGTGCTGTGCTCGCTGGCGCTCAGCGTCGAGGCGCGCGATCCCTACACCGAGGGCCACTGCGAGCGCCTGGCGCACTATGCCAGCGATCTCGGCAGCCACCTGGGCCTGGACGAGGACGCTATCGTGGCGCTGCGGCGCGGCGGCTTCCTGCACGATTTGGGCAAGATCACCTTACCCGACGAGATTCTGAAGAAAGGCACCCACCTCAGCCATGCCGAGTGGGAGATCATCAAGCAGCATCCGATTACCGGCGAGATGATCTGCAAGCCGCTGAAGTCGCTGCGCATGGTGTTGCCCATCATCCGCAGTCATCACGAGCACTGGAACGGAAGCGGTTATCCCGACGGGCTGCAGGGCGAAAGTATCCCGCTGCTGGCGCGCATCCTGCAGGTGGTTGATGTCTACGACGCGCTCACCACCGCCCGCCCTTACAAGCCGGCGCTGTCGCACGACGAGGCGGCGCACACCATGCGCCGGGAAGCCCAGCACGGGCTGTGGGACCCCTACCTGGTCGACGAGTTCTTCGAAATGATGCGCAAGCGCCGGGCGGCGTAAGCAATTGGGTGATTGGGTGATTGGACTGACTGCCGGCTGGCGGTCCAATCACCCGATCACCAATTCACCCAATTCCACCGCTGCCAGCCCCGAATCGCTCATCGGGTGAAACCCTGAATCCGCGATACAATAGTTACAACGCGTGACCTATTCCCTGATAATCCCCGCCTACAACGAGAGTGCCCGCATCTCGGCCACCCTCGAGAAGGTGCTGGACTACGTCCGGCAGCAGGCATGGTCCGCCGAAGTGCTGGTGGTCAACGACGGATCGACCGACAACACCGCCGAACTGGTGCGGCACTTTGCCGCGGCGCATCCCGCGGTGCGCCTGATCGAGAATCCCGAAAACCGCGGCAAGGGCTATAGCGTGCGCCACGGCGTGCTGCACGCCACCGGCGACATCGTGCTGTTCAGCGATGCCGACCTCTCCTCGCCCATCGAAGAAGCACCCAAGCTGTTGCGGGCAATCGCCGCCGGCGCGGACGTTGCCATCGGCTCCCGCTGGCTGGAAACCAAGCTGCAAACCGAGCGCCAGCCGATCCTGCGGCAGATCGCCGGCCGCATGTACAACCTGCTGCTGCGCGTGATCCTGCGCCTGAAGTACGAGGACACGCAGTGCGGCTTCAAGGCTTTCACCCGCGAGGCGGCGCAGGCGGTGTTTCCCCTGCAGCGCATCGAGCGCTGGGGCTTCGATCCGGAAATCCTCTTCCTCGCCCGGAAGAAGGGGCTTAAAACCGCGGAAGTTCCCGTTGCCTGGGCCCACGACGACCGCTCCAAGATCAATCCCGTCGTGGACGGCATCAGGATGTTCGGGGAAATGCTGAAGGTGCGCTGGCTGAGCCTCACCGGCGCCTATCGCCATCCGGCGCCCGCGGTGATCGAACTGGAAGCGTCGGCGCCTCCCGTGCCCGCGGCTCTCAGCCGCACCGCGCGCGGCGGAAGATAGTTTCTAGAACTCGTTTCAAAAGTGCCTCACGGTAATCATGAGACACGCCATGTGGAAGAAGCCTTGATAAACGCTCAACAAGCGGTCGTAGCGCACCACCAGTCGGCGATAGTTGCCGAGCCAGGCGTTGGTGCGTTCGACTTTCCAGCGCCGCTTATAACGGCGAAGTTTGCGCCCGTCCTGATGAGGCTTCTTCCGTTTGTAGCAGCGGTAGGGAGCAATCAGCTCGATACCGCGTTTCTTCAGTCTGTGCCGCAACGGATCACTGTCGTAAGCCTTGTCGGCGACGATGCGAACCGGTTTGGTACGCGGCCGGCCACGCGGCCGCGGCACCTTCACTTGCGCGAGCGTGGCTTCGGCGAGCGTGGACTCGTGGGGCGAGGCAGACGCCAGGAGTGCTCCCAGAGGAATACCTTGGCCATCGACCAGTACCATCCACTTCGTCCCCTTGCCGCGCTTGGTGGCTCCGACGGCGAAGCCCCCTTTTTTGCGGGTGCGAAACTGCCGTCCATGAACGTCTCCTGCCAGTGCAGCAGTCCACGTTGGTCCAGCATGGACAACAGCTTGCGCCACGCCTCCAGCAGGGCACCGCTTTCTTCCCACTGCCGCAGTCGACGCCAGCATGTTGGCCCACTGGGATATTGCGGCGGCAGGTCGCGCCATCGTGCTCCCACCCTTAACACCCACAGGATGCCCTCAAAACACGCCCGATCATCGGCTGCAGGACGCCCTGTTTTTCCGCCCTTGCGACGCTTGCGTCGTAACAGCGGCTCGATTTTTCTCCACTGGTCATCGCTCACCATGACCAGTAAACAACAACATCTTTCAGCTACTTACGAAGTGACTATGCAGAGTCACTTTTGAAACCAGCTCTACTAATTCCTAGCTACTACTTGCATGTTTGCCAAGATTCAGAAGATCCATTTCGTCGGCATCGGGGGCATCGGGATGAGTGGCATCGCCGAGGTGCTGCTGAACCTCGGCTACAAGGTTTCCGGCTCCGATCTAAAAGCTTCGGCGGTGACGCAGCGGCTCGCATCGCTGGGCGCGACCACATTCGAGGGGCATCGGGCGGAGAATGTCGCCGGGGCCGAGGTGGTGGTCACCAGTTCGGCCATCGCGCGCGACAATCCCGAGGTGGCGGAGGCGCGGCGCGCGCACATCCCCGTCATCCAGCGCGCCGAGATGCTGGCCGAGCTGATGCGGCTGAAGTACGGGGTTGCCATCGCGGGCATGCACGGCAAGACGACGACCACGTCGATGGTGGCGGCGGTGCTGGCCGCCGGCGGGCTCGACCCGACGGTGGTGGTCGGCGGGCGCGTGGACGCCATGGGCTCCAACGCGCGCCTGGGCAAGTCGCACTACCTGGTGGCCGAAGCCGACGAGAGCGATCGCTCGTTCCTGAAGCTGTCGCCGATTCTGTCCGTGGTCACCAACATCGATAAAGAGCACATGGACTGCTACCGCGACATGGCAGACGTGGAGAGCACGTTCGTCGAGTTCATGGACCGGGTGCCGTTCTACGGCATGGTGGTCGCTTGCTACGACGACGAGCGCCTGCGGGCGCTGCTGCCGAAGGTGCAGCGGCGGACGGTGACCTACGGCTTGCATCCCGCGGCAGATTTCCGCATTCAAGTAACGGAGTCACAGCCGGGGGCGGCTGTGCCACACGCTGCGCCACACACCCTGCCACAGGACGGCACCCCGCTATCCCGGTTTCGTGTGCACTTCAAGCAGCGCGACCTGGGCGAGTTCCGGCTGCATGTACCCGGGGCGCACAACGTGCTCAACGCAACCGCGGCCGTGGCGGTCGGTATCGGGTTGGACATTGCTCCGGACGCGATCCGCGGGGCGCTGGAAAAGTTCCGCGGCGTAGACCGGCGCTTCCAGTTGCGCGGACGGCGCGCCGGCATCACGGTGATCGACGACTACGGGCATCACCCGACGGAGATCCGGGCGACGCTGTCGGCGGCGCGGCAGTGCGGCTACGGGCGCGTGCACGTCATCTTCCAGCCCCATCGCTTCACCCGCACGCAGGCGCTGATGGACGAATTCGCCGGCGCCTTCGGCGATGCCGACTCCATCTTCGTGCTGGATATTTATGCGGCGAGCGAGGCGCCGATTCCCGGCATTACCGGCGCGGCGCTGACGCAGCGAATCGCGGCGTCGGGAAGGCCGGCGAGCTACGTCCAGTCCTTCGCCGAGGCGATCGACGCGGCGATTTCCACAGCGCGGTCCGGCGACATGATTCTGACGCTCGGAGCGGGGAACGTTTCGCATCTGGGGCCGCAGTTGCTGGAAGGGCTGGAGAAGCGGGAGAAGTCGCAAGCGGCGTTGTAAGGCAGCGGACGCCGGCGCGTCCGCCGGACCGGCGAGGGCGCCTGTCCCTACATGAATGCGCCTGTCCCTACGTGAGTATCGCCGAACTTCGGTTTTTCTCCCCTTATTGCCGTGAATTTCCGGTTCTCTTTTACCCCAGAAAAAAGTTATAGTGAGTTTCGCGGGCGATTTTCGAAATCTTTTCATGGCGCGAAGCGACGTTCCTTTTTCACCGGACGACGAAGTGCATACCTCTGCGCCGCCGCAGGCGGGCACGCGCCGCCGTCCCGCGGTGGCCGAAGCCGAACCGCCCGACCTGGACCCGCGCCTGCTGGATCTCGACGAGGAAGACGAGGCGCCGTTCCTGCGCGCGCAGAAGCGGGTGCCGGTGCGGCGCGGAGTGGTGCCGCGGAAAACCGCCAACCGCCTGAAGCAAGGCGGCATGGCGCTGGCGGCGCTGGCGGTGCTGTGCGCCATCGCCACCGAGATGTACCGCTACGGGGCGCACTCCTGGCGCTTCCGGCTGGAGTCCAGCGACCAGATCGAGATTCTCGGCATCGAGAACGTCACCCGGGCGCAGGTCATCGAGGCCATGGGCGCGGACATTGGCCGCAACCTCTTCTTCGTTCCCCTGGACGAACGCAAGAAACAGCTGGAACAGATTCCCTGGGTGGAGTCAGCGAGCGTGATGCGCTACCTGCCCGACCGGCTGCGGATCGTGATCCAAGAGCGCACGCCGGTGGCCTTCGTGCAGATCGGCTCCAAGATCTCGCTGATCGACGGCAACGGCGTCATCATGGAGCTGCCGCCGGGGTCGTTCCAGAAGTATTCGTTTCCGGTGATTGTCGGCATGAGCGAGTCCGAACCGCTGTCCACGCGCGCGCCGCGGATGAAGATGTACCAGCGGCTGATCGCGGAATTGGACGGCAACGGAGCGCAGAATTCGCGCGCGCTCAGCGAAGTGGATCTGTCCGATCCCGAGGACGTGAAGGTGGTGGCGGGCGACGCCGGGGGGGACGTCCTGGTGCATCTCGGCAACAGCAATTTCCTGCAGCGCTTCCAGGTGTACCAGGCGCACGTGCAGGAGTGGCGGCAACAGTTCCAGAAGCTGGACTCAGTGGACCTGCGCTATGACCGCGAGGTGATCGTGAATCCCGACAGCTCGAAGGAGCCGCCCATCAAGACGCCGCTGCGAACCTGGCGGGCGAAGAGGAGAAAGTGAGAAATTGCCGAAGTGCCGAATTGCCGAATTTCCTCCTGTCGCCAGGAAGCGGCAATTCGGCAATTCCGCAGTTCGACAATTCGGCAATCGCTGGGGCCAATGAGTAAACCGTCAAAGAATCTACTGACGATCCTCGACGTGGGCAGCGCCAAGACCTGCGCGGTGGTCGCCGAAGTCACCGACGCCGGGCTGCGCTATTGCGGGCACGGCGTGGCGGAGTCGCGCGGCTCGCGCAAGGGCATGATCGTGGACCTGGACAAGGCGGTCACCTCGGTACAGCGCGCGGTGGAGGACGCGGAGAACGCGGTCGGCGCGCCCATCGAGCAGGCGATCATCGGGGTGGCCGGGGCGCACATCCGCGGCGTCAACAGCCAGGGCGGCATCGCGCTGGGCTCGCGGGCGCGGGAGATCAGCCGCGACGACATTCGCCAGGCGGTGGAGCGCGCGCGCGCCATCGTGCTGCCGCAGGACCGCGAGATCCTGCACCTGCTGCCGCAGGAGTTCCTGCTCGACGACCAGCCCGGAGTGCGCGAGCCGTCGGGGATGATGGCCTCGAAGCTGGAGGTCAAGGTGCACGTGGTCACGGCGGCGACCAGCGCCACGCAGAATGTGGTGACCGTGGTGAATCGCGCCGGCGTGCAGGTGGACGACACGGTGTTCGAGGCACTTGCCTGCGCGGACGCGGTCTTGCGCGCCGACGAGCGCGAACTGGGCGTGTGCCTGTGCGACATCGGCGCCGGATCCACCGACATCATCGTCTTCCAGGAAGGCGCGGTGGTGCACACCGGCGTGGTGCCGATCGGCGGAGATCACTTCACCAGCGACGTGGCGGTGGGGCTGCGCACGCCGCTGGCCGAGGCGGAGAAGATTAAAAAGTCCTTCGGTTGCGCGGTGGTGACGCGGATTCCGGAAGGCAACGAGATCGAGGTGCCGACGGTGGGCGACCGGCCGTCGCGGCTGATGTCGCAGCGCCTGCTGGGCGAGGTGCTGGAGCCGCGGGCGCGCGAGTTGTTCGAGTTGCTGCGCGAGCACTTGCGGCAGGCGGGGGTGCTCGACATGTGCGTCGCCGGCACGGTGCTGACCGGCGGCGGAGCGCGCTTGCCCTACATGACGGAAATCGCGGAGTCGGTGCTGCGGCGGGTGTCGCGCGTGGGCCGGCCGCAGGCGCTGGCGAAGATGCCGGCGGAACTGGCGGAGCCGGAGTTCGCCACCGCGATCGGGTTGGTGCTTTATGGCTATCGGGCGCGCATGGCGCACGGCGGCACTTCGGACGGAAGCATCACGCAGAAGCTGCGGGCGCTGTTTGCCCGCCGCGGGGCATGAATGTTGGAGCGCACGCGCCCTCGCGTGCGCAATTCAAACAACTGGTGACTGGCGACCGGTGACGGGGTGATGGAGATGAGCGAGAACGGAATCCGCATTCAATTCAACGAAGAAGCCCGCAACTCCGCCAAGATCAAGGTCATCGGCGTCGGCGGAGGCGGCGGCAACGCGGTCAACCGCATGATCGACGCCAAGCTGGAGGGCGTGGAGTTCATTGTCGCCAACACCGACCTGCAGGCGCTGCAGATGTCGCGCGCGGCGCAGAAAATCCAGCTTGGCGTGAAGCTGACGTCGGGGCTCGGCGCCGGCGCCAATCCGGAAGTCGGGCGCAAGGCGGCGCTGGAAGACGCCGACAAGATCATCGAGGTGCTGGAAGGCGCGGACATGGTGTTCGTGACCGCGGGCCTGGGCGGCGGCACCGGCACCGGCGCGGCGCCGATCATCGCCTCGCTGGCCAGCGAGATGGGCGCGTTGACGGTGGCGGTCATCACCAAGCCGTTCGGATTCGAGGGCCGCCGGCGCATGAGCCAGGCCGATCGCGGCTTGCAGGAGTTGCTCGACTCGGTGGACACGATGATCGTCATCCCCAACGAAAAGCTGCTGGCGGTGGCGCAGAACGCGGGCTTCTTCGAGTCGTTCCGCGTGGCCGACGACATTCTGCGGCAGGCGGTGCAGGGAATTTCCGACATCATCACCATCCCCGGGATCATCAACCGCGACTTCGCCGACGTGAAGGCGATCATGGCGGGCATGGGCTACGCGGTGATGGGTACTTCGACGGCCAGCGGCAGCAAGCGTGCGGAAGAGGCGGCGCAGAAGGCGATCGCGTCGCCGCTGCTGGAGGCGGGCGCGATCGACGGCGCGCGCGGCATCCTGATCAACGTTACCGGCTCCAGTTCGCTGAAGCTGGCGGAGGTGAACCAGGCGTCGACCATCATCCAGAGCGCCGCCCACGAGGACGCCAACATCATCTTCGGCGCGGTGCTGGACGAGAAGATGAAGGACCAGGTCAAGATCACGGTGATCGCCACCGGGTTCAAGAGCGAGGAGCACCGCCGGCGCGAGCACACGGTCACCGCGGCGGCCAATGCGATCTCACAGGCGCGGACCGCATCGGCATACTCGGCCAACGCGAATGCCGCGGCAAGCGAGAAGGTCGTGGCGGTTGCCGCTGCGGCTAGTTCTTCCGCGCCGGTGGCTGTGCCGGCCGCTCCGACGCCGGTTGCCGCGGCGCCGCGTCCGACGCCGGTGCCGCAGCGCGATCTGTCGTCGATCGAGAGCGTGAAGAGCGCGGTGAAGACCGAGTTCGAGCACGACGACCTCGACGTGCCCGCGTTCATCCGCAAGAGAAACGAAGCGCACTAGAAAGCAACGCCACGGATTGGCACGGATGTGCGCGGATCTTTTGGATGATCCGTGAGAATCCGTGAAGTCCGTGGCGTTTTTCCTTTAGGCCCGTCGGCAATGACCGCCGCTGACCAAGACCGCTGCCCCTGACCCCATCGTCCGATTCCGCTCGTCCCTGCTCCCGATCATCACATCTTGACAATCATGAGGAGAGAGACCAGACTGGCGGGGTCATGGAGAACACCGACGTCATCCAGGGAACCCTCGACATGCTCATCCTGAAGACGCTGAGCCTGGGGCCGATGCACGGCTTCGGCATCGGGCGGAGGGTGGAGCAGATTTCGCGGGGCGTGTTCAAGGTCAATCCCGGCTCGCTGCTGGTCGCGCTGCAGCGGCTGGAGCGCGCGGGATGGCTGGAGGCGGAGTGGCGCGTGTCGGAGAACTCGCGCCGCGCCAAGTTTTACTCGCTCACCCGCGCCGGGCGGAAGCAGCTGGAGATCGAAACCGCGGACTGGAACCGGCGCGCCTCCGCCATCGCGCGCCTGCTGAAATCCGAGGCTTAATATGCCTTTCGCGCGCACCTTCGCCCGTGGACTGCGGACTCTGTTCGGCCGCGATGCCGCCGACCGCGATGTCAGCGAGGAAGTCCGGCAATACTTCGAGGACGCTGTCGCCGAACGCATCGCGCATGGCGCTACGCCGGAAGAAGCCAGGAGAGCCGCTCGCGAAGAACTGGGCAACGCGACGCTGGTGCGCGAGCAGGTCCGCTCCTACGGCTGGGAAAACGTGGTGGAAGACACGTGGGCGGACGTGCGCTTCGCCGCCCGCCAGTTGCGCAAGCAGCCGGGGTTTGCGGTCACCGCGATCCTGGTGCTGGCGCTGGGCATCGGCGCGACCACGGCGATCTTCAGCGCGGTCAATCCCATCCTGTTCGAGACATTGCCGTATCCGCAGGCGAAACAACTGATGATGGTGTGGGAAGGGAAGGGCGGCGGAGGGCGGATGGTCAACTTTGCCACCTTCCGCGGAATTTCCGAGCAGAGCCGCTCCTTCGCAGCGCTGGCGGCGATGAAGCCGTGGCAGCCGACGCTGACCGGGCCGACGCAGCCGGAGCGTTTCGAAGGCCAGCGGGTCAGCGCCGATTATTTTCGCGTGCTCGGGATCGCGCCGGCGCTGGGCCGCGTTTTCCAGGCGGCGGACGATCTGTATCACGGCCCGAATGTCGTCATCCTGAGCCATCGAGTGTGGCAACAGCGCTTCCGCAGTGATCCCGCGATCGTGGGGCAGGCGATTACGCTCGACGACAATCCGTTCACGGTTATCGGCGTAATGCCCGCCGGCTTCGAGGACGTGCTGGCGGCGCAGGCGCAGGTGTGGGCGCCGCTGCAATACGATCCGGCACTGAATCCGATGAGCCGCGAATTCGGACATCACCTGCGGATGGTGGCGCGGCTGCGGGCCGGCGTGACGCGCGGCGCGGCGGCGGCGGAGTTGGAGACGATCCGGCCGCGGCTGGCGCAGATGTACGCCAAGGGTTACGACACCGCCGGCGGACCGCCGGAAGGCTTTGTAGTCGACTCGCTGCAAGCGGACATCACCCAGGACGTGCGTCCCGCGCTGCTGGCGGTGCTGGCCGCTGTGCTGCTGGTGCTGCTGATTGCCTGCGTCAACGTGACCAACCTGCTGCTGGCGCGGGGCGCCCAGCGCCGGGGCGAACTCGCCATGCGCGTTGCGCTGGGTGCGGCTCGTGGACGGTTGTTGCGACAACTGACCACGGAGAGCCTGCTGGTGTCGCTGCTGGGAGGCGCGCTGGGAATTGCGATCGCTTTCTATGGCGTGCGCGCGCTGGTGGCGCTGGCGCCGCCGGAGTTGCCGCGCCTGACCGCCATCCGCGTGGACGCGCCGGTGTTCCTGTTCGCGCTGGCGATTGCGACAGTGGTCGGGCTGGTAATCGGCATCATTCCGGCGCTGCACGTGTCGCGCGACAATTTGCAGAGCGGCGTCCAGCAGACCGCGCGCGGCGCCGCGGCGACGCACCAGACCACGCGGCGGGCGCTGGTCATCGCGGAGGTCGCGCTCGCCCTGATGCTGCTGGTCAGCGCCGGCCTGCTGCTGCGCAGCCTGCAGCGGCTGTTCTCCGCCGACCCCGGCTTTGACGCCTCCCACGTGCTTACCATGGAAGTGGACGAGGCCAGCCATCGTTACGATAAGAAGCCGGCGCGGCTGGAATTTTTCCGCCAGGCGCTGGAGGCGGCGCGGGCGGTGCCGGGCGTGGAGTCCGCCGCCTTCACCAGCCAGTTGCCGCTTAGCGGGCAATCGGATGTGTACGGAATCTACTTCGAGAAGGACGGCCCGTCGTCGTACAAAGACGAGCAACCAGCGCTGCGCTATGCGGTGACGCCCGGCTACTTCGAGACCATGGACATCCCGGTGCGCCGCGGGCGCGTTTTCAACGAACGGGATACCGCAACTTCGCCGCGGGTGGCGATCATCAACGAGTCGCTGGCGCGGCGAGAATTTGGGGCGAGCGATCCTATCGGCCAGCGCATCTGCCTGCGTTGCAATGATGCCGGCCCCGACCGCCCGTGGAGCGTGATTGTCGGCGTGGTCGCGGACGTGAAGCAGTCGTCGCTGGCGATCGGCGAGGAAGACGCCTTCTACCTGCCGAGCGCGCAGTGGTACTGGGCGGATAACACCATGTCACTGGTGGCGCGGACCCGCGGCGGTCCGGCCACACTGGCGCCGGCGATGAAGAGCGCCGTCTGGAAAATCGATAAAGATGTGCCGGTGGTGAAAGTGGCGACCATGGACGCACTTCTGCAGCTCTCCGAAGCGCGCCGCCGCTTCGCGCTGACGGTATTCGCGGTCTTCGCGCTGGTGGGACTGGTGCTGGCGGCAACCGGGCTGTACGGGGTGCTCTCCGGCGGCGTGACCGAGCGGTTGCGGGAAATCGGGGTGCGCGCCGCCCTGGGAGCATCGCGCAGCGACATTCTCGCGCTGATCGTCCGCCAGGGAATGAGGCTGACGGTGATCGGGTTGATCCTCGGCCTGGCCGGCGCCGCGATTACGACCCGGTTGCTGATCACGTTGCTGTTCGGCATCTCGCGCCTGGATCCGCTGACCTACGGCGGGGTGATCGCGCTGCTGCTGGCGGTGTCGCTGGTGGCCTGCGGGCTGCCGGCGTGGCGCGCCGCGCGGGTGGACCCGTCGATTACCTTGCGGGCGGAGTGAGGCGGTCGGTCGCCAGTCGCCAGTTGCGGGTCGCCGGTCGCCGGTTGCCGGGCGCACCACGGGAGGGGAAGATGGGTCGTTTCACGATGTTCCTCTCCCGATTTCGATTGCCCTTCCGAGCCGACTGGCGCATCATAGTTAGAGAGTGACTCGATGGATCAAGATCGGTGTGGCGGCGGCCGCGATGGCGGCGGTGCTGTTCGTCCTGATCCATCCTTTCATCAACCTGGCGCCCACCGCGCTGCGCGCCTTCCGCCGCGGGCAGGAGCTCTTGCTCTCGATCGCTGCCGTAGTCTGTGCCTGCGTGTCGCTGCTGGTCGGCGCGATCGCGGTCCCGCTGCACTCGGCGGAAGCCGATTCGCCGCCCGGCTCGCCGTCAACGAGCGACTGCTCCGTCCTGCTCTGCTGATCGCTTTCCCGGTGTGTTGATTCTGGCCTGGCCTGCGCCGCGTTGCGGCATGGCCGGGGTTTTTCCGCGAATCCGACCTGGGGGGGGCCATGAGTACTGCGATCAGCCGGCTGCGGCTTCCAGCCGACTTTTTCTATCAACTATCGCGCGCCTCGGTGCGCGCGCTGCTTCTCGATTACGACGGCACACTGGCGCCGTTCACCGCCGACCGCGACCACGCGGCGCCGTACCCCGGCGTTACCGAGCGGCTGCGGTGCATCGTGCAGGAGTGTGACACGCGCGTGATCATCGTCAGCGGGCGCCCGGCGCGCGACATTCCGCGCCTGCTGGGCCTCGATCTGCCGCTGGAAATCTGGGGCTGCCATGGCTGCGAGCGTCTCTTTGCCGACGGCGCGTACCAGTGCGAAACCCTGGACACTGCGCGCCAGGATGGGGTGGCCGAGGCGCTGGAATGGCTGGAATCGGAGGGACTGAGCCGCCGCATCGAGCTGAAGCCGTCCGGGGTAGCCGTCCACTGGCGCGGCCTGCCGGCGGGAGAGGCGCGGGAAACCCGCGTAGCCGCGTATCGCGCGCTCTGGCCGTTGCGGCGCCTGCGGGTTCCGCTGACGGAGTTCGACGGAGGGCTGGAACTGCGGGCCACCGAGCGCGACAAAGGCTACGTGGTGCGTACCCTGCTGCGCGAACTGGGGCGCGACGCGTGTCTCGCCTGCCTGGGCGACGACGCCACCGACGAGGACGCCTTTCGCGCGCTCAAGGGGCACGGTCTGTCGCTGCTGGTTCGCCCCGATTTTCGCCCCACTATGGCTGATCTGTGGATCAAGCCTCCCGACGAGCTGGTGCGTTTCCTGCGGCACTGGGCGGAAATGTGCGGAGGTGTGCCGTGACCTTGCCGGACGAGGAACGAAGTCAGGACTCGCCGCGGATGGGGTCGGGATCCTGGTTGGCCTGGATCCAGTAATCGTTGAAGGCCTCGGCCAGATGCAGCCACTCGCGCGGCTGCTGTGGCTTGCACAGGTAGGAGTTGGCGCCCAGTTCGTAAGCGCGGTCCACGTCATGGGGAGCGCAGGAGGTGGCCAATACGATGATGGGGAGCCGACGAAAGGCGGGCCGCTGCCGGCGCATCCAGTCCAGCACCTCGAAGCCATCGCGCCGCGGCAGCTTGATGTCGAGGATCATCAGGCCGGGGCGGGGATAAAGAGTGCGGTCCTGGTAGGCGCCCTCGCCGAGCAGGTAGGCGATGGCTTCGTCGCCGTTCGGCACCGCCACCAGGGTGGAGTGCACGGCGGCTTTTTCGAAGGCGCGGCGCAGCAGGCGGGCGTCGGCGTCCATGTCTTCCACCAGCAGAATAGTCTTCAGTTCTGGTCCCATCGCGCTCCTGGATAATGGTTACAACGACGGCGGCTGGTTGAAGCGGGTCCAGTACTGCTGAAAGGAGCGCGCCAGTTCTTCCAGGCCGGAGGCGGTATCCGGCTTGGCGAGGTAGGAGTTGGCGCCGAGTTCGTAGGCGCGGTTAACGTCCACGCTGTGGCGCGAGGAGGTCAGCATCACCACCGGCAGGCGCCGCAGCGGTCCTGTCCGCCGGCGCAGCCACTCCAGCACCTCGAGCCCGCTGCGGCGCGGTAGCTTAATGTCGAGCAACACCATTTCCGGCATGGGATATAGCAGCCGGTTATCGAAGGGCGGGTCGCCGGCGAGATACGAGACGGCTTCATCTCCGTCTTTGAGGCGAAGCAGCTTGAGGCCGTGATTGACCTTCTGAAAGGCGCGCTGGACCAGGCGCGCGTCCGCCGGATCGTCCTCCACCAATAGAACCGTCCTTGCAATTTCCATTACCAGGTGTGCTTCCTCTTTTCTCTTTTTTCTCTGCCTGCGCTGGCCCGCGAGGGGGAGCGCGGCGGTTAGTCGGCGCCGTCCACCGCCGGCAATTCGAGGGTGAAGGTGCTTCCCTGGCCAAGGTCCGACTGCACGCGCACGCTGCCGCCCATGCGTTCGATGCCACGTTTGACGATGGCCAGTCCGATGCCCGTGCCCGGGTAAGCTTCCTGCCCGTGCAGGCGCTCGAAAACTTTGAAGATGCGCTCCTGGTGTTGGGGTGCGATGCCAATGCCTTCGTCGCGCACGCGCACTGCGATCGTGCCGTCGTTCCGCTCCGAGGTGACCGTGACGCGCGGCTGTTTGCCGGGTTCGTGGAACTTCAGGGCGTTGCCGATGAGGTTGAACAGAACCTGCACCAGGGTGGCTTCGTGGCCCACGACCGCGTGGCGCTTGTCGATGGCGAGCTTGACATGCTGGGCGTCGGCGTCGAGTTCGGCCAGCGCCGCCTTCACCGCGGCGGCGACGGCGATCGGCTGCAACTCCATGTCGGCGCGCGTGAGCCGGCTGTAGTTGAGAAGATCGGTGACCAACTGGTTCATGCGTGCCGATGCCTGCAGCACCTGGTCCAGGTAGTCGCGCCCAGTTTCGTCCAGCTTGTCGCCGTAATCCTCCTGGAGCGCGGCGGTGAAGCCGCTGATGGCGCGCAGCGGGGCGCGTAGGTCGTGCGACACGGAATAGCTGAACGCCTCCAGTTCGGCGTTGGTCTTGTCGCGCTCGGCGACGCGCAACTCCAGTTCGTGGGCGTGCTGCCGGACCTGGTCGAGCAGTTGTTTGCGGTCGGTGATGTCGCGGGTCACCTTGGAAAAGCCGGTAAGGTTTCCCTCCTCGTCGCGCATGGCGGTGATCACGACCAGCGACCAGAAACGGGCGCCGTTCTTACGCACGCGCCAGCCCTCCGTCTCGGCATGGCCGTCGCGTGTCGCCCGGGCCAGCATCTGGGCGGGCAGTCCCTTGGCGCGGTCCTCGTCGGTGTAGAAGCGGGAGAAGTGCTGGCCGATGATTTCCTCGGCCTTGTAGCCCTTGATGCGCTCGGCCCCGGTATTCCAGCTTCTAACGATGCCGCCAGGATCGAGAGAGAAGATGGCGTAGTCGGTGACTTGCTCGATGAGCAGGCGGTAGCGCTGCTCGGCCTCGCGGCGCTCGCTGAGGTCGCGGGTAATCTTGCCGAAGCCGACCATGCGGCCCTCGTCGTCGAGCAGGCGGGTGATGACGACGTTGGCCCAGAAACGGCTGCCGTCTTTCCGCACGCGCCAGTTTTCATCCTCGAAGCGCCCGGTCTCGGCGGCGACTTTCAACTCGTAGGCCGGCTTGTTCCACTCCAGGTCGGCGGGCGGATAGAAGATGGAGAAGTGGCGGCCGATGATCTCGTCGGCGTGGTAGCCCTTCATGCGCTCGGCGCCGGGATTCCAGGTGACGATGTGGCCGGTGGGGTCGAGGACAAAGATGGCGTAGTCGGTGACCGAGTCGATCAGCTTGCGAAAAATACGCTCAGAGTGAAGGTGCGAAGGATTGGGCAAAGGAATGCTTTGTACCGCCATCAAGAGTACTCCGGGAGCTGCACGACGGGGCCAGAAGGTCCGGAATCTCACTGTGATGCCATCCCGGGGATGGCCGGTTGTACTCAGAACAGCTTCTGTTGCTACAACTTAGAGCCGATCAAGCAGCATCTTCTCTGATTGTGAAACGGGAGTACCTGACCCTTCGACACCACCTTTGGTTATTGCACTCGGGCCAGAATCTCTCTTACTATCGCTGTAGCCTCCCCCGCCTACGTACACTGGATTAAGGTTGTGCCGTAGTGCGGGAAGGCCCGGCCCCCTAAGAACCAGCCATGAAACGGACCCAGGTGCTGCAATCCGTCCTCGTTATGGCGCTGACTTTGGCGTTGGCGCTGCCGCTCGTCGCCGCGACGATTTCCACCAAGCGGGCCAAGAAGCCGGCCAAGGTCACGGAGGCTTCGTCCACGCAAAAGAAGGTGGTCAAGACCCGCAAGCGCCGGGTGCGCCGCTCCGCCTACCAGTGGATCAACGGCCACCGGGTAAAGCGTAACCGGTACTACGAGCGCTTCGTGGCCAGCTCGTTCACGGACGAGGACCAGACGGTCGGCGACGTCACGGCCGGCGAAGACCC
>DASUBK010000284.1:0-16417 GCA_035763305.1 Terriglobales bacterium
ACAATACTCACATCGGATCGGCGCCTCTCAACGGCGGTGTCGCGGTCTTCTCGACGGCGAAGCTGGCTGTCGGCGGGCATACCATCAAGGCCTACTACACGCCGGACGCTGCTTCCGCTTCCCTGGTTTCCAGCGAGACCACGACCATGGTGACGATTACGCAGGGCATGGCGGCGTCCAACACCGTCATGACCGTCGATGCCCACCTTGCGCTCTCGCCCAGTACGCTGACCGCGACCGTGACCAGCGCCTCCGGTACACCGACCGGCACGGTCGACTTTTCCGACGGAAGCACAGCGTTGGGCAGCGTTACCCTCAACTCCAGCGGCGTGGCGACTTACACGGCGCCCTTCACCGGCGGATCGCATACCTTCACCGCGACCTATTCAGGAGACGCCAGCTTCTCACCCAGCGGCGCAGCGGCGACGGCAACGATCCCGCGCGAGTATTCGACCACCTCGCTTTCGATCGCCGCCGGCGCGAACGCGTTTTCACCAACGACATTCACGGCGACGGTAACTACAACCGTCGGCACTCCCACCGGCAGTGTGACATTCAGGGACGGCGCGACCGAGCTCGGAACGGCCACTTTGTCGAATGGTGTGGCCACACTGAGCGTCAATGTATCCGGCGGTGACCACATCAACGTCGCGGCGGTCTATGGCGGTGATACGAACGTCGAGGGCAGCAGCGGCTCTGCCAGCGTGACGATTGCCAAAGCCACTTCGAACACATCGTTGTCTATCACTGCGGGCGCGAGTGCCTTTTCTCCCTCCACCTTGACCGCCACCGTTTCCGCTGCCGTTGGCGTGCCCAGCGGCACTGTGACGTTCAAAGACGGAGTTACCACGCTCGGAAGCGCGCCAGTTTCCACCGGCATTGCGACCCTGGCGATGAACCTCTCCGCCGGTGTTCACAGCAACGTGACCGCGGTGTACGGCGGCGACTCCGACTTCGACGGCAGCAGCGGCGCGGCCAGCGTTACGATACCTTTGCTTCCGTCCTCTACCTCGCTGGCGCTGTCGCCCAATCCCACCGCCGGAGGCAAACTCACCCTCACCGCGACCGTTTCGGCCAGCGTCGCACCTGCGGGCACGGTTACCTTCCGCGATGGAGCGACCGTTATCAACACGGTGAACGTCAGCAATGGAGCCGCGACGTTGGATATCTTTGGGCTGGTAGCGGGCTCGTATTCCTTTACAGCGTCTTTCAGCGGCGCCGGATTTAGCGATAGTTCTTCCACCGCTCAGAACCTTACGGTGGCGCAAGACTTCGCCCCGCCCGCGCCGGCTTCGAATGCATTGACCGTGAGTCCCGGCGGCACGGCGACGCTGGCCCTCAACATCGCTCCCGAACCGGGCGGTTTCACTTCCACGGTGACGCTGGCATGCAGCGGCGCTCCCACCGGCGCGACTTGCAGCATCTCGCCCTCCACCGTAACTCCCGGCAGCAACGGTGCCAGCGCCACGCTTACCTTGACCACCACGGGGAACAGCGCGGCGCTGCATTCCTCGCCGCGCGCGCCGCTGTTTGCCCTGTGGCTGCCGCTGGCGGGAATCGGCTTGTGCGGCGCGGGCTTCGGGCGCAAGCGCCGCTGGGCGCTGCTGGCCGTGATCGCCCTGCTGGCGCTGCCAGTGATGATTGCTTGCGGCGGCGGTGGAAGCTCGAGCGCTTCCACAACTCCGTCGACCCCAACCACGCCCACAACCCAGGGTTCGACCACGCCTAGCGGCACCTACGCGCTCACCGTGACCGCGACCTCGGGTTCGATCCAGCACTCTACGGTCATCAACCTGACCGTCAAATAATCACGAGCGGCAACGTCTTCGTGGCCTGCGTGTGACCTCCGTGTTCCGTCGTGTGAACCGGCCCTGTTCGTTTCCACCCTTCGGCTTCGCTCGGGTAGGCTCCGGACACGAACCACGAAGGCTCTCTTTGCGGTTACCTTCGTGCCGCTTCGGGAACACTTCTTTACGCTCCCCGCGCGCAACTTCGTCCTGCCGGCGCGGTTGATACCTGTAACAGTCGGCTGAAATCGATTCGAAGAGGAATGCCATGAAACGTCTTATGACTCTGTTCACGGCGGCGCTGCTCTTGCTGGGCGTCGTCATGGCCCAGGACGCTCCCGCAACCGGCGGGCAAGCGCCGACAACCGATGCGGCGAAGGGCCGCATGCATCGCCGCGGCGGCGGGATGGACCAGCTCAACCTGACCGACGCGCAGAAGACGCAGCTGAAGTCGTTGCGCGACCAGCAGCACCAGCAGCTACAGGCGCTGCGCCAGGACCAGTCGCTCACGCAGGACCAGCGGCGGGAGCAGGCGCAGAAAATCCACCAGCAGTTCCGCTCGCAGATGCAGGGCATCCTGACCCCCGAGCAGCAGGCGCAGCTCAAGCAGATGCGCGGCATGCGCGGCGGCCCGATGGCGCGGCTGAACTTGACCGAGGACCAGCGGGCCAAGCTGCAGCCCATCATGCAGCAACAGCGCGAGCAGGTGCAGGCCATCCGCAGCGACTCGTCGCTATCCCAGCAGCAGAAGCAGGAGAAAATCCGGGCGCTGCGCCAGAGCACCATGTCGCAGATGCAGGGAATCCTCACGCCGGAACAGCAGCAGCAGATGCAGCAGTGGCAGCAGAACCGCCGCGGCAGGCACGGGCGCGGCCCGGGAGCGGGCCCGCAGGGATTCTAAGTCACACAACTGGTTTACCAAGCGCACTCCTGCTCTGGCGTGCGCTTTTCTCTTGCCTTCACCGCGAACCCGGCCCTACGTGATACAAAACGTCAGTGGAAGGCGCCGGGCACAAATCCCGCAATGTCTACGTCTTCGGTCTGACCTCGCTGCTGAACGACACCGCCAGCGAGATGGCCTACTGGATCCTGCCCGCCTTCCTGACCGCGATCGGCGCGGGACCTGCGACCTTGGGGCTGATCGAAGGCGTCGCCGAGAGCGTCGCCAGCCTGGGCAAGCTCTTCTCCGGTTATCTCACCGACCGGATGCGGCGCCGCAAGCCGATCGTGGTCTTCGGCTACGCGGTGGCCAACCTGCTCAAGCCGCTGCTGGCGCTGGCGCAGGTCTGGTGGCACGTGCTGTTCATCCGCTTCGGCGACCGCCTCTCCAAGGGTCTGCGCGGCGCGCCGCGCGACGTGATGCTCGCCGAATCGGTGGAGCAGGCGAAGGTCGGCTCGGCGTACGGCCTATTGCAGGCCATGGACTCGGCGGGCGCCATCGTCGGACCGGCCGTCGCCTTGCTTTTCGTGGGATCGCTGGGGCTGCGCGGCGTGTTCTGGGTCGCAGCCATTCCCGGCCTGGCGGCGATCGTGGTGATCGTGCTCTTCGCGCGCGAGACTGGAAGCAGCAGCCCCGCGCCAATCGCGGCCGGCGGCGCATCCGCGCATCGCGACCTGGTGCCGTCCGCGCCGCTCCAACTGCCCGCCAGCTACTACTACGTGCTGATCGTGGTCGCGCTGTTTTCCCTGGGCAATTCCAGCGACATGTTCCTGGTGCTGCGGGCGCAAGCGGCGGGAATCCCGGTTCGTCACGCTCCTCTGCTCGGCCTTGTTTTCAACCTGACCTACACCGCGTTCTCCTGGCCCGCGGGATACTTGTCGGACCGCATGCCGAAGCACTCGCTGGTGGCCGCGGGTTATCTGGTGTTCGCGGTCGTGTACGCGGTGTTTGCCGCTGCGCCCTCGACCACGCTGCTGTGGTTGATGATGGCGTTCTACGGCCTGTTTTACGCCTTCACCTCGCCGGTGCTGAAGGGCGTGGTGGTGGAGCAGGCGCCGGCGGAGGCGCGCGGCCGGGCCTTCGGCATCTTCAACTTCGTAACCAGCGTGGCCGCGCTGCTGTCCAGCATTCTGACCGGAGAATTGTGGAAGGTGTACGGGCCGGCGGTGCCCTTCACGCTCTCGGCGGGGCTGGCGTTGATCGCCGCAATTTTGCTGCTGGCGCGGGGCTGGCGGGTGAAGGCCGCTTGAGCTTCTTCGCCGCGCGCCATTCGGCGATCTCGAGAAAAATCAATTGCGCCAGGATGCCGCCCATAGTGTCCAGGATGACGTCGTGGAAGGAACTGCCGCGCCCCGGTGCGAAGGCCTGGTGAACTTCGTCGAGACCGGCCACGGCGAGCACAACAAGCACAGCTTGGGCGGCGGCGCGCAGGTCAAAGCGCGACAGCATGGCGCGCCAGGAGAGGATCGTGTGGCGCGGGTCTCCGACCCGCGAGCCGCACGGGTCACAGACCCGTGCTACACAGGTCGAGATTTGCCGTGCGGCAAAGGTCGTCCACCAGGCGCGGTAGGCGACAAAGCCCAGGATGCCGTAGCCGGTGAAATGGCCAAGTTTGCGGATCCAGTAGTGGATCTTGAAAAACGTCAGGAAGGGAAGCGGGCCGAAGATCCAGGCCAGCAGCGGCTGGAGGATGCGCCCGGTGTTCTCGGACGAACCGGCGAAGGACTCCAGAACGATGACGGCAATCCAGATGGCGAGCCAAAGCCAGGCGCGGCGGACGGCGCGCGTGTGTTCGTGTGCTGGTGTGTTCGTAGATTCGTTCACCATCCGGCGATCACACTAGCACACGAGCATACCTACTCCACGTGGTAGTTCGGCGCTTCGCGCGTGATGATGACGTCGTGCACGTGGCTCTCGCGCACGCCGGCCTGGCTGATGCGCACGAAGCGCGCCTTCTGCTGCAGTTCCGCGATGGTGGCGCAGCCGGTGTAGCCCATGCCGGAGCGCAGGCCGCCGACCAACTGGTGGATCATCTGCGCGATGGTGCCGCGGTAGGGAACGCGTCCTTCGATTCCCTCGGGCACCAGCTTGCCGAGGCGGTTGCCGCTCTCGCCGTCCTCGCCGCTCATGGGTACGCTGGAATCGTCGGCCTGGGTCTCGCTGCTCTGGAAGTAGCGTTCGCTGGAGCCCTGCGACATGGCAGCCAGCGAGCCCATACCGCGATACATCTTGAAAGAGCGGCCCTGGTACAGGATGGTCTCGCCCGGACTCTCGTCGGTGCCGGCGAAGAGCGAGCCGATCATGCACACGCCGGCGCCGGCGGCCAGCGCCTTGGTGATGTCCCCGGAGTACTTGATGCCGCCGTCGGAGATGATCGGAATGCCGGACTCGCGCACCGCGCGGTAGGACTCGGCGATGGCGGTGATCTGCGGCACGCCGGCGCCGGTCACCACGCGCGTGGTACAGATGGAGCCGGGACCGATGCCGACCTTGATGCCGTCGGCGCCGCTGCGCGCCAGTTCGCAGGCGCCGTCGAAGGTGGCCACGTTGCCGGCCAGCAAGTCCACATCCGGCAGCTTGGCCTTCACCGCCTTCACCGCCTCCAGCACGCGGATCTGGTGGCCGTGGGCGCTGTCGATGGCCAGCACGTCCACCTTGGCGCGCACCAGTTCCTGCGCCCGCTCCAGGAAGTCGCCGGTGGCGCCGATGGCCGCGCCCACCCGCAAACGTCCCTGCGAATCCTTGGCGGCGTTGGGATACTTCAGCTTCTTCTGGATGTCCTTGACGGTGATCAGGCCCTTCAGCGTGTACTTCTCGTCCACCACAAGAAGCTTTTCCACGCGATGCTTGTGCAGGATCTTTTCGGCTTCTTCGAGGGTGGTGCCGACGGGCACGGTGATGAGGTTTTCCTTGGTCATCACCTTGGAAATGGGAATGTCGGTGCGGGTCTCGAAGCGCAGATCGCGGTTGGTGAGAATTCCCACCAGCTTTTTGTTCTTGGTGATGGGAACGCCGGAGATGCGGTAGCGGCGCATCACTTCCAGCGCGTCGGAAACTTTATCGTCCGGCGACATGGTGATGGGATCGACGATCATGCCGCTCTCGGAGCGCTTTACCTTGTCCACCTCGCCGGCCTGCTGCTCGATGCTGAGGTTGCGATGGATGATCCCCAGCCCGCCCTGTTGCGCCATGGCGATGGCCATGCGCGACTCGGTCACCGTGTCCATGGCGGCGCTCATGATGGGGATGTTCAGCGTGATGTTGCGGGTCAGGCGGGTTTGCGTGCTGACCGTCAGGGGCGTGACCTCGGAACGCGCCGGCAGAAGAAGAACGTCGTCGAAAGTGAGCGCCTCAGGGACAGGAAAGTGGATCATTCGTATTCCGTTCGCAGCAGATTTGGTTCATTTTAGCAGTTTGGGGTTCAGGGAAGCTGTTGCGTGACAGCCGCGGTGCCTTCGGCTTCGCCTTAGGGCAGGCTCTTCGTTCGCTCCGGATGACAGAATTGAAGAGCCTGCGATGGCACGACTGAATTCGTGCCCTGATACGGAATTGCTGCTAGTATTCCGCACCCGCGAGGTGAGCGTATGCCACGCAGTGCGTCGAAGGCAGCGAAGAAAGGCACAGAGCAGCCCGCCAATTGCACGGTCGGAATGCCGCATTTTCCTGCGGATTATTTCGGCGCGAAGCGAAAGGGATTCTTGCCCTGGGCGCACGCGGAGAAGCGGCTGGCGGCATCGCGCAGCTATTGGATCTGCACCGCCCGGCCGGACGGAAGACCGCACTCGGCGCCGGTGTGGGGCATGTGGCACGACGGGGCGCTGTATTTCGGCACCGGCAAGGACACCCGCAAGGCGAAGAACCTGGCGCACAATCCAGCGGTGTCGGTTCATCTCGAGTCGGGGGATGACGTGGTGATCCTGGAAGGCCGCGTTGACGTGGTGGACATCGCCGCCGACAAGGCGCTGCAGAAGAAGCTTAATCCCATCTCGAAGAAGAAGTACAAGATGCCGCTGGTCATCATGCCGGGCGCGCTGATGTACCGCGTGCGGCCGAAGGTCGTGCTGGCATGGACGGAGAAGGAGTTTCCGTATATTTCGACGAGGTGGGAGTTTCGATAGGCGCGGGGCGCTCGGGCGGGGCGCCCTCGCGGTCCGCATTCGGGTGCAACAAACGGCAGCCCCGGCGAGGGCGCCGGGGCCTACCAACTTTCAGTGAGTCTCTCCAACAACTAACAACTAACAACCGGCTACTGCGGATCATGCGGCGTGGTGTCGGTCTTGCCTTCGACTTTGCCCGCGCCCTTCTTCACTCCGTGCGCGCCTTTGTGGACGCCCTTCTTCACCCCATGTCCCACCTTGTGCGCGGTCTTCTTGGTGCCGTGGGCGACATCGTGACCCGCGTTCTTCATGTCCTGGCCGGCGCCCTGGTCGGTGGTCGTCGTGGCCGAACCGCTGGTCGTCGCCGTGCTTCCGCTCGTGCTCGCCGGAGCGCTGACCGCAGGTTGCTGTGGAGTGGCGTTCTGGTCGGGCGTGGTTCCGGACTGCGCCAGGCACCATCCGCCTAAAGCAAATACCAACAGAGCTGTGTACACGAATTTCATACTCTCCTCCTTGCGAAGCATCCTGATAAGAGGCGGCAGCAGCGGCTCGGGATGCCAGCATCTCCGGCCGGCAGCTACATGGGAAAGTCCAGGCCGAGCGTCTGCGCCACTTGCCGCGCGGCGACGCGGAAGCCGCTGGAGCGCGGGACGAACGCAGCCCGTCCGCCGGTGCGCGCGGCCAGCGCTTCCAGGCGCGAGCGCGCAGCGGCGTCGTCCACGGCGATGCCGATGGTGTAAATGCGCACGCTGCTGGAGTCGATCTGCCCTTCCGCCTCGAAGCTCGACATCCAGCCGCCTTGGGAGTTGCGGCCGTCGGAGATGACCAGCAAGGCGCGATTGCGATTGCGCGCGATGCGCTGCAGATGCCCGCAGGCGAAGCCCACGGCTTCGAGCAAGGCTGCGCCCGACTGCGGCTTCACTCCCTTCAGCGCCTTCTCCAAACTCTCCGGGTTGCCGGTGAGATCCTGTTCGAAGACCAGTTCGTTGCTGTAGGAGAGCACGAACGCCTCGTCGTTCTTGCCCAGACGGCGCAGCATGTCTCCCAGCGCAAACACCACGGCATCGCGGTCCGACTTGTTGGCCAGCGAGGTTTCCAGAAGGATGCCCAGCGAGATCGGTTCGCCGGCGCGGGGCGCGCGCTCTTCGGGCGGGATCACCAGCGGGCCGGCGTCCGCCGCCGCCGCGCGCGGGGCTGGCGGAAGAGGCGGGACGTCGAGAGCATGACCACGCGGAGATCTTGCCTCCGCGACCTGCACCGGCGCAGTCGGAGGAACATAGCGCGCACTGGCCGGAGCGGTGGACGCGAGGAACTGCTTCCACTGCTCGCTGGTGCCGCCGTCGTTGGCGTAGCGGCGGAAGGCGTAGGTTTCAATGTCCCCGCTGCGGGTGAGGTTCACCGCGCGGGCCAGCAACCAGTAGCCTCGGCTGGAATCGCGCGGCTTGCCGTCAAGTTCGCTCACGCCCAACGCGTACATGTAGCTCGCATTGTCGGGAAAAACCTGGAGCGCGTACCCGAGGTACACACGGGCGGAATCGAAGTCCGCCAGCCGCCATGAGGCGATGCCCGCCGCGCCGTCGAGCATTCCCGCGACCTGGCGCTTCATGGTCGCGAGCGTGGCATCGGACATACCTTCCGGCCGCCGGATCTGGTCGAGACGGGACAGCGCCGCGCCAGCCTGGGTGACGACGTCCCGCAGTGCCCGTTTGTCGGCGGACGAACTCGGCGAATTCAGCGTCGCCGCCAAGCCAAGCGGGCTTCCGGCATCGTCGGCGAGCAGGCGGCGGCCGTACTCCGTCGCCGCCGGAAGGTCGCCGAGTTCGACTTCGGTCCAGGTGAGCCACGCCAGCGCGTCATGAGCGAGGCTGCTGTGCGGCTCAGCCTGCAAAAAGGCATTGAGCTTGCTCGCCCGCTGGCCGGGTGGAGCCGCAATCGCTGCGCTGTAGGCATTTAGCGGAGCGACGTTCACGGACTGCGCGAGGGCAGCAGCGGTCAGGGCGAACGCGACGGCAAGGGAACGCAGCAGCAAGCAGGATCCTCGGGCTTTAAATGGGGCGCTGCTCGGTTGGATGCAATTCAGAAGCTCTGGCTGGGCGGCAAAGTTCGCTTAGTCCCCGGGGACCCGCCCTCGCCGTGCCTGACCAGGATCCCTGAATCCTTCGCTGGTCTCACCGCATCTTATTCGTAGCGTGGGAGTTGTAGGCCCGCCACGGTTTGTCTTTTACCCCTGCGAGAGGTAAAATACAAAGGCTGCTGTGTAGCAAGCTTCGGCGAACGACACCAGTGGGCGAGAGCCCACTTTTTATTTGAGTGATGGCGGAGATTGAGCACATAAGGGAAATCGCCGAGCGCGTGGCCGCCTCGCAGGGGCTGGAAGTGGTCGAGGTTGAGCTTCGCGGCGGCGGCAAGGCGCGCATGCTGCGCGTCACCATCGACAAGCCGGCAGGCGTCACCCACGAAGATTGCGGCAACGTGAGCCGCGAGCTGGGAACGATTCTGGATGTCGAAGACGCGGTGCCGGGCGGGTCGTACACCCTGGAAGTTTCCTCGCCGGGGCTGGATCGCAAGCTGCTGAAAGCGTCGGATTACGAACGCTTCGCCGGCAGCCGGGTCAAGTTGATGACGCGGGAGCCGATCGAGGGCAGCCGCCATTTCGAGGGCCGCCTGCACGGCATTCAGGACGGGCGCATTCGCCTGCAGCGGATCGCGACCCGCAAGAACAGGCAGGAAGCGGGCGAGATGGAAATCGCGCTGGCGAACGTGGAGAAGGCGAACCTGGTGCCGGAGTTCTGAAGCAAGTGGCCAGTGGTCAGTGACCAGTGGTCAGCGGAAAACCGAGAGCGGAAAACTGAGACAGCGGATATTTCGGAGAACTGGTCACTGGCCACTGACCACTGACCACTGAAGATTATGGCTAGCGAACTCTACAACACCATCGAAGGAATCAGCCGCGAGAAGGGCATCGATCCGCAGATCGTGGTCAGCGCGGTGGAGGACGCCATCGTCGTCGCCACCCGCAAGTACTACAAGACGCAGGAAAACCTGCGCGCGGAGCTCGACAAGGAAACCGGCCAGATTCGCGCCTTCATCGTCAAGTCGGTGGTGGAGGGCCAGGAGCAGGTCGAGGATCCGGTCAACCAGCTCACACTCGATCAGGCCAAGCGCCTCGACCCCAATGCTGAGGTCGGCGGCGAGATTCGCATTCCCAAGGCGACCGACGTGCTGGGGCGCATCGCGGCGCAGCTCGCCAAGCAGGTCATCTTCCAGAAAGTCCGCGAGGCCGAGCGCGACACGGTTTACAACGAGTACATCGGCCGCGTGGGCGAGATCGTGAACGCCACGGTGAAGCGCGTCGAAGGTCCGGACGTGATCTTCGACATCGGCAAGGCGGAGGCGCGCATGCCGCGCAAGGAGCAGTCGCGGCTGGAGTCGTTCGCGGTCGGCGAGCGCGTGCGCGTGGTCATCACACGCGTGGAGAAGGCGGCGAAGGGGCCGCAGGTGGTGGTCAGCCGCGCCGCGCCGGAATTGGTGTCGCACCTCTTCCAGACCGTAGTGCCGGAAATTTTCGATCACACGGTGGTGATCCGCGCCATAGCCCGCGAGGCAGGCGAGCGCACCAAGATCGCAGTCATGTCGAAGGACAAGGACGTGGACGCGGTGGGCGCGTGCGTGGGCATGAAGGGCATGCGCGTGCAGAGCATTATCCGCGAACTGCGCGGCGAAAAGATCGACATCATCGAGTACCACGAAGACCCGGTGACCTTCGCGGAGAAGGCGCTGCAGCCGGCCAAGGTGAGCCGCGTCAGCGTGATTGACGCCTCCGAGCGGCACTTGGAAGTCATCGTCGACGACACCCAGCTCTCGCTGGCCATCGGCAAGAAGGGGCAGAACGTCCGCCTGGCCGCCAAGCTGCTGGGCTGGAAGATCGACATCAAGAGCGAGGAAGAGAAGCGGCAGGAGGTCGAGCAGCAGATGCAGGCGCTGGTCGGCAACCAGGCCACGCCGCTGGCCAATGTGCCCGATCTCGGCGACGGCGTGATGGAGAAGCTGACCGAGGCCGGCATCACCACCGTCGAAGCGCTGGCCGACATGACGCCCGAGCAGTTGGAAGCGATTCCCGGCATCGGCCCGAAGACGGTGGAAAAAATCAGTATTGCGGTCAATAATTACTTTTCCAGCCTGGAGTCCGGGGAGAACCAGGGCGTGCCCGCCTATGAAGGGGCGGAGGAGCAGCCGGCGACCGAGCCGGGCGCGGGCGAAGAGCTGCGCACCGGATCGCCGCAAGATGCGGGGCCGAATCAGACCGAGGGCGAACCCACGCTGGATCCGACGGCCAACGACCAGACCGGAGTTCCGCCGGTTCCCCGCGAGGCTGCGGAAGACCTGTACGAGCGTGAGCAGACGTTTGAAGGGGAGATCACCGAGGGAGTGGAAAACTCTCCCAATGCGGATGAGGCGGAGGTGACCACTCACCCCGAACATCCGCGGGAGAAGGGCATTCCCCCGGAGAAGCAGTGAAGCAGGGGCTAGAAGCTAGCGACGAGGAACTAGGAAGAAGCAGCAGTCAGTAACACCAAAACCAAACCGTGTGAGGTTGCTATGAACGGATAGCGGTAACAACACGGAGGGGAAAAGAACGGCGGATGGATAAGATTCGAATCAACGATCTGGCCAGGGAACTGGAAGTCAAGAGCAAGGCGATTCTGGATGTCCTGCCAGAGGTAGGGGTCACCGAGAAGAAGACCCATTCCAGCTCGATCTCTGTCGAAGAAGCGGCCAAGGTGCGCGCCCATTTCCGCGGCGAGCACGAGCCGCATGCGGGCGGCAGCAGGCCGGCACGGCGCCCCAGCGACGCAGACGAAATCAAGACCAAGATCGATCTGTCGCACATCTCCAAGCCGGGAGACGTGCTCAGCCTGCTGCGCAAGAAGCAGGAAGAAGCGGCCCGTCCGGCGCCGCGTCCGGAGCCGAAGCCGGCGCCGCCGGTGGCGGCCAAGCCTCCGGCCATCGCCACTCCGCCGGCCGCCAAGCCGGTGGCGGTGCCGCCCGCGCCCAAGCCGCCGGCGCCGGAGACACCTGCCGCGCCGCCGCCGCGGCTGGTTACGCCGCCGCCCGCCACCCCGCGTCCCGATTACCGCGCCCAGACTCCGGTCGAGGAGGCCCCGCCGCGTGCGGCCGCTCCCGCATCCGAAGTTGAAGAGCCCGCTGCTGCGCCGCAGCCCGCCGAAGCCGTTTCCGAACCTGGCCAGGAGGCCCCCACGACCCCGGTTGTTTCCATCCCCACGCCCCCGGTTGAGAAGCCGTCCACGCCTCCGCCGCCGCCCGCGCCGGCGCAGCCTGCCGCTGCCGCGCCGCCCGCGCCGAAAGGTCCAGCCGCGCCGCCCCCGCGCCGCATGATTGTCCCGCAGACGGGCCCGCGTCCGGTGTACACCGCGCCGCCGCCGCGCCCGCAAGCCGCGGGCACGCCGCGTCCCGCGCCCGGCCGCCCGGTGCCCGGGCAGCCGATTTTCCAGCGCCCGCGCCCGCAGATGCAGCCCGGAGCGCCGCGCCCGCCGCTACGTCCCGGCGAGCGTCGCCCCATGCATCCCACTCGTTCTTCGCCCACTGGACGCCCGCTGGGCGTCGGTCCGGGCGCCGCGCCGCCGGCCCCGGGGCGTCCCACCGGACGTCCGGCGCCCTCGCGCCGTCCCGGCCAGCGTTACGTTCCTCGCGGGGTGAAGGAAGGCCCGATGAAGGGCTTCGTTCCGCCGCCGCGGCTGTCGCTGTCGAACGAGCCGCTGCCCATTACGCGGAATATCTCCATCACCGAGGGCATTAGCGTGAAGGACCTGGCGGAGAAGCTGGGCATTCGCGCCAAGGACCTCATCGCGCGCCTGCTGGCCAAGGGCGTGTTCGCGACTATCAACCAGACGCTGGACGCCGATCTCGCCACCGACATGGCCAAGCAGTTCGGCGCGTCCACCGATGTCATCAGCTTCGAGCAGCAGGCCGAGCAGGAGATGGCCGAGGCTGCCACCACCGACGAAGCCGCCTTCGCCGCCGCCAGCGCCCAGGTCACGCGTCCGCCGGTGGTCACCATCATGGGCCACGTCGATCACGGCAAGACCAGCCTGCTCGACGCCATCCGCCACACCAGTGTCGCGGAAGGCGAGGCCGGTGGTATCACCCAGCACATCGGCGCCTACAAGGTGAAGATCGCCGACCAGAACTCGCCTGCCTACGGCCGCGAGATCGTCTTCCTCGACACCCCGGGCCACGAGGCGTTCACCCGCATGCGCGCCCGCGGCGCCAAGGTGACCGACATCGTGGTGCTGGTGGTGGCGGCGGACGACGGCGTCATGCCGCAGACCCTGGAAGCCATTGACCACGCCAAGGCTGCCGACGTGCCCATCATCGTGGCGGTCAACAAAATCGATAAGCCCAATGCGCTGCCCGATCGCGTCAAGAAGCAACTCGGCGATCGCGGCCTGGTTCCCGAAGATTGGGGCGGCAACACCGTGTTCGTGGACGTCTCCGCCAAGCAGAAGACCAACCTGAACCTGCTGATGGAGATGATCTGCCTGGTCGCCGACCTCAAGGAACTGAAGGCGAACCCGGAACGTCCCGCGGCAGGGGCGGTACTGGAAGCCAAGCTGGACCGCGGCCGCGGCAACGTGGCCACCGTCCTGGTGGAGAACGGCACCCTGCGCGCCGGAGACTACTTCGTGGTCGGCAACACCTTCGGCCGCGTGCGCGCCATGTTCGACGAGTACGGCAACGCGCTCAACGAGGCGCTGCCCTCCACCCCGGTCGAACTCCTCGGCCTGGAAGGCCTGCCGCAGGCGGGCGACCAGTTCGTGGTGGTGGTGGATCGCGAGAAGGCGCGCGAGATTTCCGACTTCCGCGAGCAGAAAGCGCGCGAAGCCGCCCTGGCGAAGAGTTCCCGTGTATCGCTGGAAGGTTTGGCGGAGCAGCTCAAGTCCGCCGGCACCAAGGAACTTAACGTCATCCTCAAGGGCGACGTGCAGGGCTCGGTGGAAGTTCTCACCGACTTGCTGAACAAGCTGTCCACGGAAAAAGTGAAGGTGAAGGTGCTGCACGCCAGCGTGGGTGCGGTGACCGAAACCGACGTGCTGCTGGCCTCGGCGTCGAACGCCATCATCATCGGCTTCAACGTCCGCCCGGAGCGCAAGGCGCAGGAACTGGCGGAGCAGGAAAAGGTGGACATCCGCCTGCACTCGATCATTTACGAGCTGCAGGATGAGATCAAGAAGGCCATCACCGGCCTGCTGGAGCCCGTGTTCAAGGAGACCTACCTGGGCCGCGCCGAGGTGCGCGACACCTTCCGCATCCCCAAGGTCGGAACCGTGGCCGGCTGCTACGTGCAGGACGGCAACATCAAGCGCGACTCGCACGTGCGCCTGCTGCGCGACAACGTGGTGGTGTTCACCGGCAAGGTGGGCTCGCTGCGGCGCTTCAAGGAGGACGTCAGCGAGGTGCGCAGCGGCATGGAGTGCGGCATCGGCATCGCCAACTACGGCGACGTCAAGGTCGGCGACGTGATCGAGGCCTTCGTCACCGAGCGCGTGGCGGCGGAGTTGCTGGCGTAGCGAAAAGCAACACCTACCACCGAGACACCGAGGCACCGAGTCTTTTCAATTACTCTCGGTGGCTCAGTGTCTCGGTGGTAGATTTTTTAGCGCGACGATAGTGATCGCAATGCTCACGATCGAGGTCCGCATCGAGGCGGCGCAGTCGCTGAAGGACAAGCGCCAGGTACTGCGCAGCCTCAAGGACGGGCTGCGTGCGCACTTCAACGTCTCCGTCGCGGAACTGGATCCCAGCGATCTGTGGCAGCGGGCGACGCTGGGCGTGGTGGCGATTTCCGCGTCCAGGGATTACCTGCGGGGTTTGATGGAAAACGTGGAGCGCTCCGCCAATCGCATTGCCAACAACGCGGGCGCCGAGGTCGTAGACACATTTGTAGAGTACTTGTAGATCCTGCTTGGCCGCGAAGGCGGGCAAACCGCAAGTCGGGAAAGTCCGTCCAATCCAGTAACGAACGCCAGAGTACGAACGACGATGCCGGAGAACCGCAACGCGCAACATCACCGCGAACGACTGAGCGAGGCCCTGCGCGAGGAGATTGCCGCCCTGGTGGAGGGCGAGTTGGGCGACCCGCGCATCGGCTTGGCGACGGTCAACGAAGTGCACCTGGCGCCCGACGGCAAGTCGGCCCACGTGCTGGTCGGGGTGCTTGGGGAAGACAAGGAAGCGGCGGACACGATTGCCGGTTTGCAGGCGGCGCGTAATTTCATTCGTCACCAGGTGGCCGACCGTTTGCGGCTGCGCCACGCTCCGGAACTGTTTTTTCAACTGGACAGGTCGGAACAGTACGGGGCTAGAATTGACGAGTTGCTGGATCGGATCAAAAAGAGGAAGGCCAAGTGAGTTTCAGTTTCAGTTTCAGTTTCGGCCGGACCGGCACCCGCTGAAACCAAAACTGAAACTGAAACTGAAACTTTCCAGGGACCATGGTCAGGGAAGTCTTAAAGGAGATTACCCGCCGGGAGCGTTTTCTCCTCACCTCCCATGCGCGGCCGGACGGCGACGCCGTCGGTTCGGCGCTCGCCTGCTGCGAAATCCTGCGCCTGATGGGCAAGCAGGCGGAGGTGGTCCTGCAGAGCGGCGTCCCCGTCATCTACAAGCCTCTGCCCTTCGCCGACCGGGTGATCGAAGCCACCAGCGTCAACGGCAAATATGAAGCCGCCATCATCCTGGAGTGCGACAGCATCCAGCGCACCGCCATCCAGGGACTGGACAAGCAATTCCTCATCAGCATCGACCACCACGTCAGCGGCAAACCCTTCGCCAACGTGAACTGGATCGATCCCGGCGCCTGCGCCACCGCCGAGCTGGTCTTCCGCCTGGCGCGCGAAGCCGGCGTGACCATCACCCCCGACATCGCCACCTGCCTCTACACCGCCGTGCTCACCGACACCGGATCGTTCTGCTACGGCGTCACCAACGAGCACACCTTCGCCATCGCGCAGGAACTGGTACGCGCGGGAGCGAATCCGGCGCGAATCGCGCAGAACGTATATTTTTCCGCTCCCGCTTCCAAGATGCGCCTGCTGGGCGCGGCGCTGAGCGGTCTGCACCGCGAAGGTCCGCTCACCTGGATGGCGGTCACGCGCGAGCACATGGACCGCTGCGGCGCCATCGACGAAGACTGCGAAGGTCTGGTCAACTACGCGCTGGGAATTGAAGGCGTCGAGGTCGCGGCCTTCTTCCGCGAACTCGCCGACCACCGCTGGCGGGTGAGCCTGCGCAGCAAGGGCGCCATGGACGTGTCGTCGGTGGCGGCGCGCTTCGGCGGCGGCGGCCACAAGTGCGCCAGCGGCTTCTCCCTCGAGGGGCCGCTCTCGGTGGCAGTCGCGCGCGTGCTGGCGCAGTTGCGGTTGGGATTGTAGAAAGTTTCCGGTTCCCACTTTCCAGCTTCAACCCTCATCGTGTCATCCCGAGCGAGGCGCTTAAGCGCCGAGTCGAGGGACCTTTTGTTTTTCCAAAGAATCACAAGGTCCCTCGACGCGCGCTCCCTGCGCTTCGCTTCG
>DASUBK010000285.1:0-5939 GCA_035763305.1 Terriglobales bacterium
GAGCCCCAGCCGCGTGGCCCCCGAAGTCGAAGCGCACGTGCACGAATCGCCGCGCTCCATGACCGTGCCGCTGATCATCCTGGCGATTGGCTCGATCGCCGCGGGGTGGCTGGGAGTTCCCCCGGCCCTGGGCGGCACCAACCGCTTCGAGGCGTATCTCGCGCCGGTATTTGAGAACCGCACTGTCACGCAAGTGGCCGAGGGCGCGGTGCCCGCGACCTCCGCCGGTGCGGAGCGCAGTGCTGAAGCCAAAGCGCAGACCGCCGAGACCGCTCCCAAGCCGGAAGGGAAAGGCGAGCACACCGAAGCGATCGAGTACATCCTGATGGGCCTTTCGGTGGCGCTGGGCTTCGGCGGGTGGTGGCTGGCCAAGCTGGCCTACGCGAAAAGCGAGAAGGGCTACGTCGAGGTCATCGACGGCTTCTCCCATCCCGTCTACATGACGCTGCTCAACAAGTACTACGTGGACGAGGCCTACGACTACGCCTTCACCGGGCGACGTCCCATCGGGGGCGACGTGCGCCTCGGCGCCATGGGCCTGGGCACGGCGATGTGGACCTTCGACGCCAATGTCATCGACGGCGTGGTCAACGGCGCCGGCTGGACGACCAAGGCTTTTGGCATTGCTTCAAGTTGGTGGGACAAGTGGATCATCGATTATCTGTGTGTTAATGGTCCCGCTGTCGTGGCGCGCTTACTGTCTTATCCCGTGCGCATGTTCCAGTGGGGCCTGGTGCAGTGGTACGCGCTGGTCATGATTGCCGGCGTCGTCGGATTTGTGTGGTACTACCTGGTTCGTTGAGATCGATGTGAATGTGTGGCACGGGTCTCCGACCCGTGTCCGCGGGTCGAAGACCCGCGCCACACAAGCAGTACAGAAGCTGAGAGCCAAAAGCGAATGAGCAACCATATTCTCTCGATCATCCTGTTCGTGCCCCTGCTGGGCGCCTTCGTGCTGCTGTTCCTGCCCAGCGAGAACAAGAACGCCATCCGCTGGGTGGCGAACCTGTTCTCCCTGGCCGGACTCGCCGTCTCCATTCCGCTGGTGCCCATGTTCTGGGAGCTGGTGAAGAGCGGCGACCCGGCGCGCTTCAAGTTCATCGAAGGCGCTCCCCTGAACTGGATTCCCTCCATCGGCGCCGGCTACTACCTCGGCATCGACGGCATCTCCTTCCTGCTGATCATGCTGACCACGCTGCTGGGATGGATCTCCATCCTCTCCTCGTGGAACGCCATCCAGGAGCGGGTGAAGGAATACTACGTCTGGTTCCTGGTGCTGCAGACCGGCATGCTCGGCGTCTTCATGGCGCTGGACTTCTTCCTCTTCTTCGTTTTCTGGGAAGCCATGCTGGTGCCGATGTACCTGCTGATCGGCATCTGGGGCGGGCCGCGCAAGCTCTACGCCGCCATCAAGTTCTTCCTCTACACCTTGTTCGGCTCGGTACTGATGCTGCTGGGCATTCTGTTCCTGTACTTCCACCACCACAGCATCACCGGCGTCTACACCTTCGCCATTCCCGACCTCTACCAGACGGCGCCGCAGATCCCGTTCCACTACGCTATCTGGCTCTTCCTGGCGTTCTTCCTCGGCTTCGCCATCAAGGTGCCAATGTTCCCCTTCCACACCTGGCTGCCGGATGCGCACGTGGAAGCGCCCACCGCGGGTTCGGTGATCCTGGCCGGCGTCCTGCTGAAGATGGGAACCTACGGCTTCGTGCGCTTCTCGCTGCCGTTCTTCCCCCAGGTGGTCTCGAACAACACGGTGCGCGGCTGGATGATCGGCCTCTCCATTGTCGGCATCATCTACGGCGCGCTGGTCTCGCTGATGCAGAAGGACATGAAGAAGCTGGTGGCCTACAGCTCGGTCAGCCACCTCGGCTTCTGCACCCTGGGCATCTTCGCGCTGAACCACGCCGGCCTGACCGGCTCGGTGATCCAGCAGATCAATCACGGCATCTCCACCGGCGCGCTGTTCTTGATCGTCGGCATCCTGTACGAGCGGCGGCACACGCGTGACATCGCCGAGTACGGCGGCATCAGCAACGTGATGCCCGTCTACGCCACCATCACCATGATCATGTTCCTCAGTTCGATGGGCCTGCCGCTGCTCAACGGCTTCATCGGCGAGTTCACCATCCTGCAGGGAACCTGGGCGGCCAAGCCGGCCTGGGCGGCGTGGGCGGTGCCGGGCGTGATCCTGGCCGCTGCCTACCTGCTGTGGCTCTACCAGCGCGTCTTCTTCGGCAAGGTCACCAATCCGAAGAACGAGCACCTCAACGACCTCACCGGCCGCGAGGTGCTGACCTTCGCTCCGCTGCTGGCCCTGGCGCTGTTCATCGGCCTCTATCCCAAGCCGCTGTTCCAGATCCTCGACCAGCCGGTGAACCAGATTGAAGCCGCGCTGCAGCAGGGACAACAACAGCAGCAGCAGGCGGCCCAGAAAGTGCCGGTCAGCCCGGCAGTGATGGGCGTGGTGCCGGAGGTCAAGCTCGACGCCAAGGCGTCCGTCGCGGAAGTACGTAGCGACACAGCCCGCCCTGAGCTTGCTGGCACACGTAGGGACAGGCGCCCGCGCCTGTCGGGCGGCGCCGCAGCGCCGCAGTCCAAGCCTCAACCCACGGCAGCGGTCCTGAAATCCGCCGCCCTGAAGATGACGACCAACTAGAGGACGCACCGTGCCGACCGCAATGACACAGTACTTCACCAGCACGGACTACCTGCTCTCGCTGCCCATGATCCTGTTGTCGCTGTTTGGGCTGGGCGTGCTGATGATCGACCTGATGCTGCCCAACCAGACGCAGTGGCTGTGGGGCATCATCCCGCTCGACAAGCGGACCAACGCCATCACCGCGCTGATCGGCATCGGCTTCGCCACCGCTGCCGTGGCCAAGATCCAGGGGCTGTTTCATGCCGCGAGTCTGCGCGGGCCCGGCGTCTTCGCCTACTCCGGATTTGCCGGCTCGCTGCTGATTGACCGCTTTGCGCTGTACTTCTTCTACCTGTTCCTCGCCGGCGCCGCGGTGGCCATCCTGATGTCCATCCACTACCTGGAGATCGAGCGCGAAAACCACGGCGAGTTCTACGCCCTGGTGCTGTTCTCCGTCGTGGGCATGATGTGCATGGCCGCCGGCTACGACATCGTGCTGCTGTTCATCGGCCTGGAATTGATGGCGCTTTCGACTTACGTGCTGGTCGGCTTCCTGCGGCGCGATCGCCGCTCCAACGAGGCCGCGCTGAAGTACCTGCTGCTGGGCGCTTTCTCCTCCGGCATCTTCGCCTACGGATTGTCGCTGCTGTACGGGCTGTCGGGCAGCACCAACGTGCGCGGCATCGCGGCGGCGCTGGAGCGCCACATGGCCGTCAACCCGCGCGATCCGGTGGTCGTCATCGCCCTGATCACCACCGCCACCGGCCTGCTGTTCAAGATCGCGGCCGTGCCCTTCCACCAGTGGGCGCCCGACGCCTACGAGGGTGCGCCCACCAGCGTCACCGGTTACATGTCGGTGGCGGTGAAGGCCGCCGCCTGGGCGCTGCTGCTGCGTATCTTCCTCTTCGCGCTCTTCCCGCTGCGCGCCATGTACGTGCCGCTGCTGATCTTCGTTGCCCTGGCCACCATGACGGGCGGCAACTTCGCGGCGTTGACGCAGAACAACCTCAAGCGTCTGCTGGCCTACTCGTCGATCGCCCACGTCGGCTACATGCTGCTGGGCCTGGTCGCCAGCGACGGCACCACCAACAACACCGGCATCGAAGGCATTCTCGTGTACCTGCTGGTGTACACCTTCATGAACCTGGGCGCCTTCGCGGTGGTGACCTCGCTGCGGCGGCGCGACGTGATTGGCGACGAGATTGACGACATCGCCGGCCTCTACCACCGCGCGCCCGTCGAAGCGGTGCTGATGCTGCTGTTCCTGCTGTCGCTGGCCGGAATTCCACCTTTGGCCGGCTTCTGGGGCAAATACTTTATCTTCCTCAGCCTGATCCAGACCGGGCACTACCTGTTGGCGTCGGTGGCGGTGCTGTACGCGGTGCTCGGCCTCTATTACTACATGCGCATCGCCAACGCCATGTTCATGCGCGAGGCGGTGGACATGGAGCCGGTCTCGATGAGCCCCGGCATGGCGATCGCGCTGTTCGTCACCACCGCGGGCACGGTGGTCATCGGCGTGTTTCCCGAGTTCTTCATCCGCGCCGCCAGTTGGGGCCTGACCGCTCCGTCGCCGGCGAATCCGGTGGCGGGACTGCTGCGATAGCGAAGGTGCCCCACATCTGCACGCTTTTGGCAGATGTGGGAGATCGCGCCTCAGTAACGGAACGCGTCCCCGGCCGTCTTCAGCTACATGAAACTCTTGCGCCACGCGCCGGCTCTGCTGCTCGTTATCCTCCTCTGTCCCGTCATCTCCACCGCCTCTGACCTGTTCCATTTCCGCAATGGCTTCTGGATCAACCTCCACCACTATCTCTACGCCCAGGCGCTGGCGACTTCCGGCTCCAGCGATGCCTCCGTCGCCCGCGACGCCATCCAACGCGCTGCCTGCCCGGCACTGAACGACGAGCAACGTGCCGCTTTCCAGCCGGCCGTGGACTTCTACGCCACGCATTATGCGAAGGAAAATTGGCTATTCGACAGCGAAATGCGCCGCCTCAACGATGCCATGGGCGATGCCGGCGATGCCGCGGACCTTCCGGCAGGACTGCCGCCGGATCTCGCGCAGGTACTGCAGCGCGCGGCGCCCGCTTATCGCGAATCATGCTGGCCCAGGCAGCAGCGCGCCAACGCGCAATGGATCGCCGACATGCAACCGCTTCTGGGCAAATACGGCGACCGCATCGCCCAGCGCCTTAGCGATATTTACCAGTCGCCGTGGCCGCATCCCACCGTGGATCTGGTCAGCTTTGCCAACTGGGCGGGCGCCTACACCTACGACGAGCACATCACCGTCACCAGCGAGCATCCCGATTACCAGGCACACTCCGGCCTGGAGCTGCTTTTTCACGAATCGTCGCACGCCTTCGCGCCGGTGTTGTTCGACGAGTTCAAGACTGCGTTCGCCGCCAACAAGGCGACCATGCCGCGCGACCTTGATCACGTGGTGATCTTCTATACCGCCGGTCTGGTCACCAAGCAGGCGCTGGCCAAGGTGGACCCGAAGTACGAGCTCGTCGGCGATCGTCTGGGAATTTTCCGCCGTATTCCGCGCTGGAGTGCGGCGGAAGCCGTGTTGGAGCGCTACTGGAAGCCGTACCTGGAAGGGAAGTCCTCGCGCGACAAGGCCGTGGCGCAAGTAGCGCACGCTATCTGCTGCGAGACACCGGCCCGCTAACCCAAACGCTGTCATCCCGAGCGCAGCGAGGGATCTGCTGGAATCGCCACGACGCTCGTGGCATCCGCAACAGATTCCTCGCTGCGCTCGGAATGACTCGCGTTATTTTATTTCGCCGCCGCCGTCCCCGCCGTGGTCGTGATCGCCGCCAGCTTCTCCTTCGCCAGCACCTTGTTGAACGCCACCACGTCGGTGTTCTCCACCTGCGTCATTCGCGTCTGCACGTCGGCTAGCTCCTGCGACAGCTCCTTGAAGACCACGTAGGCCTGGTCGGTGGGCGGGTAGTCGTCGGTCGAAACCGAGCGCTGCAGCGCCGCCAGCAGGTTGTTGAGCTTGATAGGAAAGTTCAACGGGTCCTGGCCGCTGCGGTTGCGCACCTGGTAGACCGTCTCCTCGATGTCGCTGAGCTTGGTATTCAGCTTCTCGGCCGCGGTGGTGAGCGACGCGTTCTTCACCTTGCCGGTGCGGTCCGCGATCTGCTTCTTGAGCTCGCGCGCTGCGATGACGATTTCGTCGGCTTGGCTGACCTTGTCGCGAATCTGCATGGCCAGGTCGAACTGCTTCTGCAGGTCGGCGATGGTAACGCCCTTCAGCCGCGGATCCATCTCCACCTTC
>DASUBK010000286.1:0-3372 GCA_035763305.1 Terriglobales bacterium
CCCATTCACCCAATCTCGGTGCGATACACTTCCGTGCGATGGCCGAGTTCTCAGACGCCGAGCGGCACGAGGCCGACGCCCCCCTTCCCGGCCCCGCGCTCTACGTCGTCGCCACGCCCATCGGTAATCTCGAGGACATCACCCTGCGCGCCCTGCGCGTGCTGCGCGGCGCCGACCTCATCGCCTGCGAAGACACCCGCCAGACGCAGAAGCTGCTGACGCATTACGGCATCACGACCAAGACCGTCAGCTACCACGAGCACAACGAGTTGACCCGCGCCGCCGAACTGGTGATCAACCTGGAGCAGGGCGGGCGCCTGGCGCTGGTCACCGACGCCGGCATGCCCGGCATCTCCGACCCCGGCTACCGCCTTATCACCCTGGCCATTCGCCACCAGGTGCCGGTGATCCCCATTCCCGGCGCCTCCGCCTTTCTCGCCGCCCTGGTGGCCAGCGGGCTGCCCACCGACTCCTTCCGCTTCAGCGGCTTTCTACCCGCGAAAGAGGGCCAGCGCCGCGAATTGCTGGAGAGCGTGAAGTCGTCGCCGCGCACGCAGATTTTCTACGAAGCGCCGCACCGCGTGGTCGAAGCGCTGGAAGACATTGTCACCGTCCTCGGTGCCGCGCGTCACGTGGTCCTCGCCCGCGAGGTGACCAAGATCCACGAAGAATTCATCCGCGGCCGGGCCGGAGAAGTGCTCGAGATCGCCCGCTCGCGCCCGTTGAAGGGCGAAATTACCCTGCTGATCGCCAAGGCGGAGGAACACGAGACGGCGCCGCAGCGCGCCTCCGTCGCCGAGCGCGTCCGCGAACTGATGTCCGCGGAGCAGCTCGATGAGAAGGCCGCTCTCAAGCGCGTGGCCAAAGAGATGGGTATGGGCAAGAGCGAAGCCTACCGCGAACTCCAGCGCACCAAGAAGTAACGGGAACCACGAGGGACAGGCCCTCGCGAAGATCACGTAGGGACAGGCGCCCCCGCCTGTCCGGCGGAGCGCAGCTCCGCTGTAGTGTTTGTACCCCGGCCGCCCACGGCCGGGGCAATCGGCAATCGGAACCCGGCAATGGGCACTCACCCGACCTTTGCCGCCAGGTCCTTCTCCCGCTGCTCCAGGGCCGCGAACAGCTCTTTCCACACTGCGGGCAGATGCTCCGCCAGCACCTCCAACCCCTTGGCGGTCATGCCGCCCGGCGTGGCGACGCGCCGAATCACCTCGTCGTACGACATGTTCTTCTCCGCCATCAGGGCGCAGGTGGCGATGGCCATCTCCCGCACCAGGGTGTGCCCCACCTCCGGAGCGAACGACTGGTCATAGCGCACTGCCGCCTCTGCCATGGAGAACAGCAGGTAGGCGAGAAACGCCGGCGCCGCCGAAGCGAGGTCCGCAGCCAGTCGCCGGTGCTGCTCGGGAATGATCACCGGGAGGCTGATGGCCGACGCCAATTCGCGCAGCGTGGAGGCGTCGTCGGCGGTGATGCGCGGCCCCCAGATGAGCAGGCTGGGACCGCGGCCGATCTCCTGCGTCACCGCGGGAATGAACTTCGCCACCCGCGACGGCGCGCGCTGCTCGAACCACTCGAACGGCACCGGGCTGGACAGCGTAACCAGCAGGTGCCCGGGCGTAAGCGGCATGGCCTTCAGCGCCTCGCCAAGGTCGGTGTGCTTCATGCACAGAAAGAGCAGACGGCAGCGCGCCGCGATGGCGGCGTTGTCCGCGGTGTGGATTCCGGGCACCTCCGCCGCCAATTGCTGCAGCTTCTGCGGCGTGCGGTTCGACACCCAGATCTGCCGCGCTTCGAGCGCCCCCGCGTTGACGAACGCCCGCACCAGCATCGCGCCCATGGACCCGGCGCCCAGAAAGCCAACTTCGTTGTAGTTCCCCACGCAAGCAGGGTAACAAAATTTCAGATTTAAGATTTCAGATTGAAGATTGGCGGAGAGCGTTTTGGGGTTGAGGCCTTCGCCCGTGCAGTAGAAGAATTGAATATTGAAAATTGAATATTGAAGATTGGCGACGACCCTGGTGGTTACCCCCGGCAATTATTCAATATTCGATTCTTCCATTGCCCCTGCCCTGGAATTTCAGCTCGAGCGGCAATCTGAAATCTGAAATCTCCAATCTGAAATCTCCAATCTGCTCTCCCTAACCTTTTCTCCCCGCCCCCGTCTATTCCCCTGTTGCATTTAGGGGAGACGCGGGCGTATGCTCCCCTAGCGTATTGAGGGGGACATGACCGACAAGAACGCCGACCTGCTGCAGGGCACGCTCGACCTGCTGATCCTGAAGACTGTGAGCCGCCGCGCCCTGCACGGCTACGCCATCGCCGAGTCGATCGAGCAGACCTCCGAGGACGTACTGCGGGTGGAGGAAGGCGCGCTCTATCCCGCGCTGCACCGCCTCGAGTTGCGCGGCCTGCTCGACTCCGAGTGGGGCGTTTCCGAGAACAACCGCCGCGCCAAGTACTACCGCATTACCGCCGCTGGGAAGAAGCAGTTGGCCGCCTCCAGCGCCAACTGGGGACGCCTCAGCACCGCCGTCGCCCGCGTCCTGATGGCTTGAAGCGTGGAAGCGCACGCGCCCTCGCGTGCGGCATAGCATGACTGAAGTTCTCCATTCCGCGTGGCTGCGATGCAAGGCGCTCTTCCGCCGCCGCGGTCTCGATCGCGACCTCGACGACGAGATGGCTTTCCACCTCGCCATGCGCGAGCAGCGCCTGCGCGACGACGGCATTGTCCATGCCCGCGCCACGGCTCGCCGAAACTTCGGCAACGTCGCCATCATCACCGAGGAGACTCGCATGGCCTGGACCTTTCGCTGGCTGGAACACCTGGCGCAGGATGTCCGTTACGCGCTCCGCTCGCTGCGCAAGAGCCCGGCGCTCGCCGCCGTGGTGGTCCTCTCGCTGGCTCTCGGCATCGGCGCCAACACCGCCATCTTCAGCCTGATTGATTCGCTTATGCTGCGCATGTTGCCGGTGGAGAAGCCGCGGGAACTGCTGCAGGTGCAGCGGCGCAGCGGCGATCGCTCCGGTCCCGCCCAAAACAGCTTCACCAATCCTTTGTGGGAGGCGCTGCGCGACCAGCAGGACGTCTTCTCGCACATCTTTGCCTGGAGCTGGACGCGCTTCGATCTCGCCCAGGGCGGCGCGGTGCGCTACGCCGGCGGCATGTTCGTCAGCGGCGATTACTTCGGTGGCCTGGGCGTACGTCCTGCACTCGGCCGCCTGATCTCGCCCTCCGATGACCGGCGCGGCTGCCCTTCCGTCGCCGTCCTGAGTTACGGTTTCTGGCAGTCGCACTTCGGCGGCGCCGACAGCGTCCTGGGCAGCACCATCTCGCTCAACCAGCAGCCGTTTCAGATCATCGGCGTCACC
>DASUBK010000287.1:0-2300 GCA_035763305.1 Terriglobales bacterium
CATCGTGGTCGGCAACGGGCCGGTCGGGAACGAACTCGCCAATTCCGATGCGGTCATACCTTCCCATTCCACGCCCGACGAACTGCTGCACCTGGTGCAGGCGCTCATCGCCCGCCGCGTCGCGAAGGGATAGGGCTTTAGCGCGATTTTCGCGGATGATCGCGCATCAAAAACAAAAGAGAAAAAATCCGCGATCCTCCGCGCGAATCCGCGGTTCATCCTCTTCGATGACCCGATGACCCGATGACTAGATGACTAGATTCCTGAGTACGCGGCGCGTTTCAGGAACTGCCCGCTGCCCGCCTTGCCATGGAATTCGTTGTTCCTGACCACCACCCGGCCGCGCGACAGCACCACCTCGGGCACGCCGGTGACCGTGATTCCCTCGAACATCGAGTAGTCCACCCGCATGTGGTGGGTCTTGGCGCTGAGGGTCTGCTTCTTCTTGGGATCGAAAATCACCAGGTCGGCGTCGCTGCCCACCGCCACCGTGCCCTTGCGCGGATAGAGGCCAAACAGCTTCGCCGGCGTGGTGGAGGTCACCTCCACGAAGCGGTTCACGCTGAAGCGCCCGCCGGCCACGCCGCCGGAATAGACCAGGCTCATGCGATGCTCCACGCCGGGGCCGCCATTGGGAATCTTGGTGAAATCGTTTTTGCCCAGTTCCTTCTGCTCCTTGAAGCAGAAGGGGCAGTGGTCGGTGGAGACCACCTGCAGGTTGTCCTGCTTCAATCCCTGCCACAGCTTGTCCTGGTGCCACTTCTCGCGCAGCGGCGGGGTGAAGACGTACTTCGCGCCCTCGAATCCGGGCGCGTCGTAGTTCTCCAGCGAGAGGTAAAGGTACTGCGGGCAAGTCTCGGCGTAGACCGGCAGGCCGCGATCCCGCGCCTCGCGGACCTTCTCCAGCGCGTCGTTGCAGCTCATGTGCACGATGTAGACCGGCGCACCGGCCATCTCCGCCAGCGCGATGGCGCGGCCGGTAGCTTCGCCCTCGGCGGTCGTCGGGCGGGTGAGCGCGTGGTACTTGGGCGCCGTTTTGCCCTCGGCCAGCGCCTGCTTCACGATCACGTCAATCGCGCTGCCGTTCTCCGCGTGCATGCACACCATGCCGCCGGTCTTGGCGGTCTGGCGGAAGGCCTTGAAGATGCTGGCGTCGTCGAGCATCAGCACGCCGGGATAGGCCATGAACAGCTTGAAGGTTGTGACGCCCTCGCGCACCATCGCGCCCATCTCTTCCAGGCGCGCGTCGGGCAGGTCGGTGATGATGCAGTGGAAGGCGTAGTCGCTGATCGCCTTCGATTCCGCCTTCCTCATCCAGGTGTCGAAGGCCTCGCGCAGCGACTGGCCCTTGCCCTGGATGGCGAAGTCGATCAGCGTGGTAGTGCCGCCGAAGAGCGCGGCCCGGGTGCCGCTCTCGAAGTCGTCGGCGCTGACCGTGCCGCCGAAGGGCATGTCCATGTGCGTGTGCACGTCAATGCCGCCGGGGAAGACGTATTTGTCGCCGGCGTCGAGGACCTGGCGGGCGTTGTCGCGCGGCAGGCTGGCCGCGATGGCGGTGATCTTCTCCCCCTCGATGCCGAGGTCGGCGCGGTAAGTGTCGGTGGCGGTGGCGATGGTGCCGTTTACGATGAGAGTATCGAATGCCATAGGGGCCTCTGTGGCACAGCCGCCCTCGGCTGTACGGAACGGTCACGTAGGTACAGCCGCCCCGGCTGTACGGGCCGCCGCAGGCGGCCAAGATCGACGTGCTTCGCACGTCCGGACAGGCGAGGGCGCCTGTCCCCACGTGTTTCTTTCCGAAGGTGCCAGATTGTACTAGAATCCCGGCCTCTTGCGGCTTTTCGCCGACAGCCGACGGCCGACAGCCGACGGCAGTCCCGGAGGGACCCCATGCACTTCGGCATCACCTTCAAGCCCGACGCGACCATGCCCGTGGAGCGCATGGTCAACCTCGCCCGCCAGGCCGAGGACGCCGGCTTCGAGTACACCTGGATCTTCGACTCGCACGTGCTGTGGAAGGAGCCCTTCCCGGTGATGACGCTCATCGCCGCCAACACCCGCAAGGTGAAGATCGGGCCCTGCGTCACCAATCCCGCGGTGCGCGACATCACCGTCGCCGCCAGCCTCTTCTCCACCCTCAACCTGATCTCGCACGGGCGCATGCAGTTCGGCGTCGGTCGTGGCGACAGTTCGCGGCGCGTGCTGGGCAAGAAGCCCGTCACGCCGGCGGAGCTGGAAAAGTCCATCGCCACCTTCCGCGCGCTCACTTCGGGCCAGGAAATTGACTACGACGGCCAGCC
>DASUBK010000288.1:0-21475 GCA_035763305.1 Terriglobales bacterium
TAATCGCGCACCATGAAATCCGCCTTCCTTGTGACTCTGCTCGCAGCAGCCTTTTCCTTCGGGCAATCCGTCCCGGCGAGCCAGGGAACGCCGGCCAGGCAGGCGGCGCAGAATCGGCCCGACATGCCCGCCGATCCTGCCATGGACCTGGTCAAGCAGGCTCGCAAGCTGAACGGCGAAGGCAAGCAGGACGAGGCGCTGCAGCTCTATCGCCAGGCGCAGGAGAAGTCACCCAAGCTGGTGGAGGCGTGGCTCGGCGCCGGCACGGTGCTCGACCTGATGGGCCGCTACGACGAGGCCCGCAAAGAGCTGCAAAAAGCCATCGATCTCGCCAAGCCCGAGCAGAAGCCGCAGGCGATGAAGACCATGGCGATCTCCTACGCCTTCACCCGCGACGCCAAGCAGGCCGCGAAGTTCGAGACGCCGGTCTACGACGAACAGCTGGCGGCGAAGAAGTACTACGATGCCGGCGAGACCGCCGACGAGCTGGCGCGCATCTGCCTGGAGTCGGGCGACCTCGACTGCGCCCAGGAGTGGTACAAAAAGGGCCACGACGCCGGCGTCATGAAGCCCGATCTCACCGACAAGGAACGCGACCTGTGGGAGTTCCGCTACGAGCACGCGCAGGCGCGGCTGGCAGCCCGTCGCGGCGACAAGCCCGAGGCTGAGCGCCACATCGCTGCTGCCAAGGCAATCCTGGATCGGGGCGTCATTGATCCCCAGCAGGCGCAGTTCTTTCCCTACCTGAAGGGATACGTGGAGTTCTATACCGGCGACACCAAGGCTGCCATCGCCGACCTGCAACAGGCCAACCAGCGCGATCCGTTCATCCTGGTCCTGCTGGCCCAGGCGTACGAGAAATCCGGCGACAAGGCGCAGGCCGAAACGTACTACCGCAAGGTGCTGCAATCCAACATTCACAATCCGACCAACGCCTTTGCGCGGCCGCTGGCCAGGGAGAAGACGGGCAAGAGTTAACGCGCCATCCCACCGGAGAAACCATGCTCAATATTGTCTGGGAGTTCGTGGTGAAAGAGGGCCAGGAGGCCGAGTTCGAGAAGCGCTACGCCGCCGACGGCCCTTGGGCGAAGTTGTTCGGCCAAGCCTCCCAGTACCGCGGAACCGTGCTGCTGCGCGACCGCCAGACTCCGCGCCGCTACTTCACCATCGATACCTGGGACGACATGGAGTCCTACGAGGCGTTTCGCGCGGAATACGTCAAGGAGTACAACGCGCTGGACTCGGAATTCGAGGCGTTGACCGAGAGCGAGCGCCGGGTCGGCTTCCTCGACGTGCTCAGCGCGGGAAGTGGCGCGGCGGCGAAATGAATTGGGCGATTTGGTGATTGAGCGATTTGGTGATTGCGCCAGGCACTCGGATCAAGTCCAATCACCCAATCACCCAATCACCCAATCTCCACCTCCCCCGTTATAGTTCATAATTAATGCAATGCCCTCCGCCTTATCCGTCCTGAATGAAGAAGTCGTCTCCTGCCGTGCTTGCCCGCGGCTGGTGGAACATCGTGAGACCGTGGCGCGGGAGAAGCGCCGCGCCTACCGCGACTGGGAGTACTGGGGCAAGCCGGTGCCCGGATTCGGCGATCCGCACGCGCGGGTGTTGATTCTCGGCCTGGCGCCCGGCGCGCACGGCTCCAACCGCACCGGGCGTCCCTTCACCGGCGATTCTTCCGGTAACTTCATGTACCCGGTGCTGCACGCCGTCGGCTTCGCCTCGCAACCCACGGCGACGCACACCGGCGACGGGCTCCGCCTCCATGACGCCTACATCACCGCCGCCGTGCGCTGCGCTCCTCCCGACAACAAGCCGGCGCCGCAGGAGATCGCCGCCTGCGCCCAGTTTCTCGACCGCGAACTCGCCTGCCTGAAGCGGGTGCGGGTGGTGGTTGCGCTGGGCAAGATCGGCTTCGACGCCTACATCAACTACCTGCAGCGTCGCGGGCTGGTGCAGAGGAAAGCGGACTATGTCTTCGGCCACGGGACGGAGTACCCCATGCCCGACGGCCGCGTGCTGCTGGCCTCGTATCATCCTTCGAACCAGAACACGCAAACCGGCAAGCTGACGGAAGCGATGTTTCGCAAAATTTTTGTGAGAGCGAAGAAGCTGGCGGGAGGTTAAGCGGCGCGCTTGTGTCTCTTCGGCGGCCGCGCGAATCCGGCCGACAGACGGTCCGCCTCGCGGTTTCGCTTCGAGCAGGCGGCGAAGAACACCAGGGTGGCCGCCAGCAACAGCAAATAAACCAGCAGGCCGTAGACAACGAACATGGGGAGCTTAGATGCCCGGCCCGCGACGGGATGGTTGTACCTGCGGGCCTCGGAATCCGGCGTGCCGGGCCCTCTCGCAGCGCGTAGAATATTGCCACGCGTCAAATTTTCGCCTTTAAGCAACGAGGTCCCGGGCTCCGGGCTCTAAGTAGAAGCAGCGGGATTGGTTCGCGGAGGATGAAATGCGGAACTGGAAGAAGGCGCTCGTGATCGGCTCCCTGAGCGCCGGCGCGCTGATGCTGATCAAGGGCAACAAGACCGCCGGCGTGGCCCTGTCCACCGTCGGCCTGGCGGTTTTGGCCGGGGAGTACCCGGAGAAGTTCGAAACCGTCTGGGAGAATGCGCCCGACTACGTCTACCGTGCCACCCAGATCTGGTCCTCGCTGTCGCGCATCGCCGAGCGCTTCGCCGAGGAGGCGCAGCGCCGCGGCCTGAGCGAAGCCTGGCACGAGGCCAGCGAGGAATTCCAGGCGTAATCGCGTATCGCAACGCAGTCGAGCCGCGGGCGTAAGCTCGCGGCTCTTGCTTTGATCGCGAAACGGGACCGCGCGCGACCTCGCGCGCCATGGCTTGTGCCCTTCGTGGAACCTTCGTGTACTTCGTGTGAACCGGCCGTTCTCGTTCACAGGACGGACATGAAGGATCCACCGAGGCCACAAGAGAGCGACCTGTCATTTGAGTCCCTTCGCCCGCGAATCTAGAATGAAAGCGCTATGACCCCGCGCAAGACCTGGCTCGCCGTCTTCCTCTTTGCCACCGCCATGGCCTGGATGGAATCGGCCACCGTGGCCTACCTGCGCACCCTGGTGCAACGCGTGGTGCCCTACCAGGCAAATCCTCTGCCGCTGGCGGGAATCTTCGGCGCCACCGAACTGGTGCGCGAGATCGCCACCATGCTGATGCTGATCGCGGTCGGGATCCTGGCGGGCCGCAACACGCGCACCCGCATCGCCTACGCGGTGCTTGCTTTCGGTATCTGGGACATACTCTATTACGTGTTCCTGATGGTGATCGTCGGCTGGCCGCGCTCGCTGTGGGACTGGGATGTGCTCTTTCTGCTGCCGCTACCCTGGTGGGGACCGGTGCTGGCGCCGGGCATCATCGCGCTGTTCATGATCGCGGGCGCGACCCTGGTCACACAGTGGGAGCACCGCCGCCTGTGGCCGCGGCGCTGGGCGCTGGCGCTGAACGCTCTCGGCGCATTCATTGCGTTGGGAGTCTTCATGGAGGACGCCATCCGCGCCCTGCCCGGCGGAGAAGCCGCCATTCGCGCCGCGCTTCCCGAGCGCTTCGATTGGCCCTGGTTCGCGGCCGCGCTGCTGCTGATGTTCGCGACCCTTGCCGACCTGATATGGCAGCTTGTCGGTTGTCAGTTGCCAGTTGTCAGTTACGGCGACCGAAAACCGGCAACCGACAACTGACAACTGGCAACCGACAACTGACAACTGACAACTGACAACTGACAACTACTCGATTCCCAGCTTCTGCCGCGCCTCGGCGCTGAGGCGGTCGGGAGTCCAGGGCGGGCTCCACACCACGTTGACCTTGGCGCCGGAGACCTGCGACATCTGCTCCAGCCGCTGCTGCACCTGCTGGCTGATGCTGACGTGCGAAGGGCATCCCGGCGAGGTCATGGTCATATCCACTTCGACGGCGGCGGGATCGGCGTCCGGCGGCACGATGCGCACTTCGTAGATCAGTCCCAGGTCCACGATATTGACCGGGATCTCGGGGTCGTAGCAGTCGCGCAGCGCTTCCAGCACATCTTCACGGGTCAAGGGCATCGCAAAAAGTGTAGCGCAAGCCATTGCCGATTGCCGACTGCCGGCAACTGAAACTGAAACTGAAACGGAAACTACTGCGCTGCCGCGGGCTGCCGGGCCGCCGCGGTGGACTGGAAGGTTCCCACCGTCATGCGCTGGCGCTCGGCGTTGTCGATCTGCGCCGCGAACGACCGGAACGCGCCGATCTTCTGTTCCGGCACCACCTGCACCGGGATGCGGAAGTCGCGGCGAATCTCCACCACTCCCGGCTGCACCTGCCGGAAGCTGACCGAGTAACGCCCGAACTCGCTGCGCAGCTGCGCGTCGGCCGCCAGGTGCATCATGCGCGTGCCCTCGGGGAGATGGACGCGGAAGGTGGCGGTCTCAAACAGGGGAGTGTCCACGAACAGCGGGAACTTGCGCTCGCTGCCGGTGGCGTACATCTTCTTCAGCCCCAGCGTGGGGACGAACTGGTCGAGGTCGGCGGTCTGTCCGGAGAGATTCACGAACTGCGGCGCGCGGCAGTGCAGGTCGATTTCCAGGGCGTGGTCGGTGTCGCGTTCGTGCTTCACCTCGCCCGTAGCCTGCGTGGTGCCGGGGAAAATGCGCGCTGCCATCTGCAGGAAGAAGTCGCCGCGCTGGCCGGGCTCGGTGGCATCCAGGATGGAGCGCATCTGCGAGGCGCGCCACGATCCCAGCACGATGTGCACGTCGGCCGAAAGGTCGCCATTGCTCTCCACGCGGACATCGGCCGAGGCCACGCTCTGCTCGCTGATCGCCGTCGAAACCGGTACCGGGACGATATCCGGCTGCTGCAACTCGGCGACCTCGGCCGCGGAGGGATGTTCGGAAGCCAGCGGCACCAGCAGCGCGTCGGCCGTCTCCACTCCCGGCGAAAGCGCGCCGAAGCCCAGGCCGTCCACCTCGGCATCCACCGCGAGGTCGCGGCCGGGAAGGTGGAACAATGCCAGGGGACGTGTGTAGGCGTCGATGGCCGCGGCCCGCGGCTGTTGCGTTCCCGGATTGCGCGCCAGCAGCAGGTCCGCATCGAGCCCGGCGGCGCGGGCCAGCGCCAGCAGCACGATGGTGCGGTCTCCCGAGCGGGCGGCCAGCGTATCTTCCGCCGCAGGCGCATCCCCGATGCCGGTGTTGCTGTCCCGGAGATTCGTCATCACCCAGCGATACAGGGCGCGCGCCGTCGTTTCCTGGCTGGAATTCGCCGCCGAGCGCGTGATCTGTTGCGCCGTCTGCCGCACGCGGCTGCCGATGCGCGCCGCATCTACCATCTGATCGCGATACCGATCCCGTACCTCGGCCCAGCCGCGCTCCAGCACCGGCAGCACGCGGACGCTCGGCTGTACCTCGGCTTGGGGGAGAGCCACCTCGCTGAGCGACTGGGGAATGTCGTCCTGCTCCCAAACCATGGCCCGCAATCCGTTCCACGACTCTTCCGCTACCGCCGGAGCGTCGCCCTCGCTCTCGATCTGCAGCGGCTGCTTCGTCAACACCACGAAGCGCGAGTACAGGATCGGCGCCTTGAACGATCCGAAGGTGTGGCTGAAGGTCTCGGGATGGGCCGTAACACCGCCTTCGAGCCGTACGACGTACTCCACGTCGATGGCATCTTCCGGCGCCAGGCCGGGCATGGAGATGGTCGTCTTGTTCTGCGTCAGCTCCGGTTCGGCCACGCTGCCGTCGGGCTTGATGGTGCGCAGTTCCAGCAGTTCGGCGCCCTGGGGGATCTCCGCTTCGCCGTAGCGCTCGATGCCGTCGCGGTTCAGAACGCGGGTGACGGTGTGCACGTACAGCGAGATGGAGTCGTCATCGTTGAGACGCGCGACGCTGTCGTCAAGCAGGGTGACGGCGGGACCGCCGGAGAACTTGCGTTTGAAGGTCTGAACGGCCATGCCAACGCCGTCGCGCCGCCACGGCTGGTAAAAGGGATTGGCCTCGGCGAGGTCCGCGGCGGACGCGTCGTCCAGCACCGCGGCCGGATCCTCGGCTGATGCCACGCTGGCGTAGCGCGCGGAATTCGGCGCCACGGCCGCCAGTTCCCGCGCCGCTTTTTGTGCCGCCGACGTGTCGCCGGAGAGCGCCAGTTCGCGCACCAGCCACTCCCGCGCGCCGCGGTCCAGGGGATGGGCTGCCACCAGTGCGGCCGCAGCTTGCGCGGCGTCGCCGTGGCGGCCTTGTGCGGCGAGGGCTTCGAGGTACGACGTCGAGCCCGGAGCGCAGCCCTGCAGTTGTGCCTCAACCTCTGCCGCGCGCTCGAACTGATCCTGCGCGGCGAAGAACTTGTCCGCGTTCTGCAATGCCTGGCAGGAAGGATGCAGGCGCAGTTCGGCGTCGAACGCCGTCTCCACCGCATCGCGCCAGTTCAGCTTCTGGGCCATTTCGGCCATCAACTCCTGCGCCGGCGCGAAGCTGGGACGCTCGGCGAGGACGTGCTTGAGCGCCCTCACCGCCTCGTCATTGCGGCCGGCGGCGAAAGCGGTCGAAGCCAATTCGAATTCCGCCGCCGCGGCCGAGGGCGCCAACCGCACTACGGAGCGCAGCCGGTTGGTTCCTTCCGCCGAATTCTCCGACTCGTGCGCCCAGCTGTTCGCCGCCAGGAAATCCGCGAGCGCGCCATGAAGGGGCTGCAGCGCCTCCAGCGCGCCGCTGGTATCGCCGTCCCAGAACTTCTGCGCGGCGGCCAGGTAGGCGGCTTCGGGAGCGTAGGCGATCGGCGGTTGCGAACGCTGCGGCTGCGCCGCGTGCGCCGGCAGCACCGCCACGCGGAAGGGTGCCGCCGACGCCAGGAATTTCACCAGTACGCGATGCTCTCCCGCGCTCAGGCGGATCGCACGCCAGGCGATCTCCGAGGACGCCTGGAAGCGGTCGTCCTTGCGCACGCGGCTTACGCCGTCGACGAAGACCTCGATGGTTCCCGGCGACTCCACCCGCAGGTACCAGTTGCCGGCGCGCGGCACTTCCGCAGTCGAGGCGGCGTACAGCACACCATCGCGGCCGAAGTATTCCGGCAGGGTGAAGTTGCCGTCGGCGAACTGCAGCGATTCGACAGCATGGCCCGCGACCACCGGAAGACCCAGGCCTTCACTCTGCGGGTCGTACGAGCGATCGAAATCCAGGTTGGCGTAGCGACCGAAGGGCCCCGCCAGGCGCCAGTCGGTGAGCAGGCCGGCGTCGCGCGCGCTCTGCAACAGGGAAATTCCCGGCGCGCCATCGGAAGCTGCCGCGATCAGCGCCGCGCGCAGGTAGCTGCTCTGCGGGGTATCGCCGGCGATCAACTGCCGGATGCGCGGCAGCACGGCGCGAAACTGGCTGCTGTTGGCGGCCAGGTCGAGCACCCGCGCCGCGGCCACCCCGGCGCGTGCATCCGCCGGGGCGCGCTCCAGCATCTGCAACGCGGCGTCGAGCTCGGCAGCGGTGTCGGCCTGCAACGCCGCCGCTTCCATTTCGATGAATAAAGCTTCGGCGTCTGCCGGATTGCGTTGCAACTCCGCCCGCGCCTCCCGGCGCGCGGTATCGAGGTCGCTGCTTTCGAACAGCGCCACCCGGGCCCGCTGCAGCTCGTCGGGGACGGCGGCACGCCGGCGAGCCGCCCAGCAAGAGGCGGTCAGCAGCAGGACCGCGAACGCGGCGGTGCAACGCTTAATCTGCACGCCGCTCCTCCTTCAGCTGAACGCGGATGTCGTCCCGGAACGCCGCTTCAATTTGCGAGCAGAAGTCGCGAAACGCCGCGTAATCGGCCGCGGCTACCCGGTACTGCTTGAACTGCACCGAGGTGCTGACCACGATTTCATTGCCGCGCAGTTCGTAGCGCAGCAGCGCCGAGCCGAACGGCGTGTTGATGCTGCGCGTGCGCGGCAGTTCTTCGACGGTGGCGTTGGCCGGCAGCGCGAAATGAATTTCTTCTTCCGTGGTCCACGGCGCCGGCAGGACGAGTTCCTCGTTGCGCTGCGCCTGCGCCGCCAGCGTCTGCACGTAGGAGCGCGGCATCCACGACGGCGCCAGCGACAGCACCCGCTGCCCGGCGAAGTGGTTGAGCTCACCGCGGAAGTTCACGGTAACGTCGCGCTCCAGGTCGTTGGCGCCCAGCACCTGCACCGCGTCCACCTGCACGCTGGGGAAAACCTGCGCCAGGTTGTTGCGCAGCGACTCGCGCTGCTGCTCCGGCATCTCGAACTGGCGCCGCAGGCCGGGCGCGTCCTCGCCGCGGGTGTACGCCGAACCGCTGAAGCGAATCTCGCCGTTGGCGGCGATCTCCGCCTGCACCTTGCGGTGGGTGTAGTTTTCCATCGGCAGCGACACCGGGATGCGCCGCATCTGCGCGTTGCCGTCTTCCGCGACCGTCAGCGCCATCGCACCCTGGTCGTCCAGCGGCAACTCGCGCGAGCCGGCGTATTCCGCCGTCCCATCCAGCCACAAATCCTGCTCCGGCAGGTAGACGATGGCATGATCGAAGACCGAGATCGAGGTGGCGTCCTTGTCGATGTCGCCCATCCGGCGGGTGCGCACCAGCGCGATTTCCGCCGGGATGCCGGCGGCGCGCAGCAGCGCGATCATCAGGCTCGCCATGTCCTTGCAGTCGCCGAAGCGCCGCGCGTAGGTCTGCGACACCGGGTAAGGCTTGAAGCTGTAGATCCCGAACTCCAGCGCCACGTAATGCGTGTTGCGCAGCACGAACTGGTGGATGGCGGCAATCTTTTCCTGGTCGGTGTTCTTGCCCTCGAGCAGCTTGCTCAATTGCTGCCGCAGCGCGTCGTCCAACTGGAATTGCGGCGCGATCAGGCGCGCGTACCAGCGGCCCAGGTCCTGCCACGTGGCGAAGGTGGAGACGTTGACGTAAGGCGAAACCTCGGTCACCGACGGCCCGCGCGGCTCGTTGGGCAGCGGCGCCAGGTTCTCCGCGTCCCAGCGATAGACGCGCTCGGCGCCGTTCTCGGTCACCGCCGCGGCGGGCATGCGCACCGCGTCCACGTTGAATGTCCGCGCCGCCGGCGTGATCAGCACGAAGCGCCGCAGCCGCGTGGGTCGCGAAGTGCGGAAGACCACCAGGTCGCCGAAGTAATCGCCGTACTCGTTGACATTCGAGCGCGGCGAGATGCGGTAATCCAGCTCCACCACGTCGCCCTGCGACAGGCCGGGGAAGCGCAGCTGGTGCGAGCGGCTGTCGTAGTACATCTGCACGCTGGTGTCGGCGACGGCGTTCTCGCCGCCGTCTTCCGCTTCCACCACGCGACCGTCCGGCTTGTAGGCGCGCGCCGTGAGCAGTTCCAGCCGCTGCGTCGCCGGCTCGTACTGTACGTTGCGGTGCGCGAAGTCGCGTACGCCCTGCTCGCCGCCGAGATAAAACACCTGCTGCACGCGCACCGAGCTCAAGCCGTTCGGGAAGACGCGTTCCAGGCGGACGTCGGCGAGGGTGGTGACGGCGACGTTGTCCGCAGGCGCGCTGCGGTGCGCCTCGGCAGCCAACGCGGCGGCGTTCACCAGGTAGGCGGAGTCGGCCGACGAAGCTGCGTCGTCTCCCTGCGCCATCGAAGGTTGCGACGGATCCAGTTGCTGCGCTGCGGCCAGCTCCGCCTTGCTGTCCTCTGCATCCCCGGACGCGCGCAGCGCCTCGGCCAACTGCCGGTGGATGGCGGCGTTGTAGGGCGCCAGTTCGGCCGCCGCGTGCAGGGACGCGATCGCCGCCGCGGCATCTCCCATCCCGCTCTCCAGCTTGGCCAACTGCGCGCGCGAGCCGGGATCGCCCGGCGCCAACTGCTCCATCTGCTCAAAGGCGGCGCGCAGCGCCGGCGCGTTGCGCTGGCGCTGGTAGATGCGGATCAGCAGTTCGTGAATGGCCGTGTTGCCGAAATCCTCGGCGAGCGCGGACTTCGCCAGTTGCTCCGCCCGGTCCAGGAGCCCGAAATGCTCGTAGCGCGTGGCCAGCTGTTCGCGCAGCCACAGCGGAGCCGGAAACCGCCGCTGCAGCGACTCGAGTTCGGCCAGTGCGCTGGACTTCAGCCCGGCCGCCAGGTCCACCTGGGCCAGGCGTTCGCCGGCGGCAAAGTCCGCGGGCGCGAGTTGCAGCGCCTGCCGCAGCAGGTCGCGCGCTTTCTGCCACTGCCCGCGCCCGATGTAGTAATCGGCGAGCGCAGTGAGCGCCGCGCCATCGTGTGCCTCGACCGCCGCGTTCAGCGCCCGGAAGGCACAGCTCGATTCCGCGCACGCCGACGCCACCGCCTTCCACGTATCCGCGCTCGGCGCCAAGCGCGCCGCCGCTTGCAGGTGTTCCAGCGCCGCGGTGCGCGAGAACAGGTGCTCCAGTTCCCCCAGTGTTTCCAGGGCGTCGGCGGAATCGGGATTCGCCGTGGCGATTGCGTTTGCGCTGTCGACCAGGTCCGAAATCCCCGCGGCGCAATTGGAGGGAGGAGTGCATACCACCTGGCCTGCCACAGAGAAGCCTGGCTGGCGGAAATCCCGCGATTGCGTTAGGACGACGGGCGTCCCTTCGGGCGCGGTGATCCGCAGCCCGAAGCGCCAGTTGCCGGCGGCGGCCCGCGACAGCTTCACTACGATCGTGTTCCATCCTGCCTGCAGCTCCGCGGCGGCCGAATGCTGGTCAAAGGCGTAGGGCGCGCTTTCGTTCGTGGATGCGGTGGGACGGCCGTTCACGAGGATGGCGACGGGCCCATCGCTGCCGAAGCGGAGTGCGACTCGCACCGCCTGCTGCGCGTACACCGACGTCGCCGCGTACACCACGGCCGGCGCCGGATACAGCGGCCCCAGATTCAGGTACTCCCGCGCTCCCAGCGACGACGACTTCCGCCAGCGCACCTGCCGGTCGTTGATCGCGGTGAAGACCGCATTCGCGTTGTAGCGCGGCGCCGGCTGCTCGCTCGCGAACGGCCCCAGCAGATTCCATTCGCGAATCGTACCGAGCCCTTGCAGGATCGTCGCCGCCTGCTGCAGGTCTCCCCGGCCGAGTGCAATTTCCGCCACGTAGTGCTGCGCCAGCCCGCGAACCAGGGGATCCGACGCGCTCGCCGCCGCCTGGGTCAGGAATTCGCTCACCGCCTGCGGCCGATCCACGTACTCGCGCAGGCGCGTGATGCGCGGCAGCAGCGCCGCCTGGTGCAGAGCATCGGCGGCAGCAAAGCTGCGCTCCAGTTCGTTCACTTGTGCGTTGTAGGGATTGGCGGCGGCAGGCTCCGCCGGCGCGGACTGTGCCCGCGACCTGGGGGTTGCGACCAGGAGGCTGGCCGCCAGCAGGGCGGCAGCCGCGCTTTGTGACCAGTGGCGACTCACTGTTCTGTGAACTTTGCACGAACCCCCCGGAGACTGGTAAGTCATCCGAGGGGTTCCCCCTCTCGATTCCGCTCCCTCCCCTGCACCGTTTCCCCCAGGTTTTTGTGCAGAAGCTGTCGCGATTTCTATGCGGGGCTAAGGTGAGAAAAGTATGGGCGCGAAGCTACTTGGGCTGTATTCGCAGAACGTCCTATGTAGCTGCGAAATAGACCTTAGACGCTGTCCGGCGCGCCGGTCGGCGCAATCTCAGGCGGGAAGGATTAGGAAAAAGCCGCGTGAAGCTCCTCCCGTCAGGCCACCCTGGTCGTAACACCATCCAACAAGGATCGCGTGGAGTGGGCGGCAGGGCTGGAACAGGGATACCCCGGGGCTGGAGCAGGGCAGCAGGGCTGGCGCGGGGGTACAGCAGGGCCGGAGCAGGGTGGAGCAGGGCTTTTCAGCCCTGCGTCGGCAGCCTCGATTCTTGCGGCTTTAGCCGTTGAGGTACCTTCGGCCAACGCCAAAGCCAGTCCTCCGGCAGGTACAATCATCGGGCGCCCGCGGGCAGAACAGCATGTCCAAACGCAAAATCATCCAGATCGTCCTGGCGGTGGCCATCGCGGCGGCCGCCATTCGCACCATTGTCGTCCTGCGGCAGCGCAAGCAGGGCCGCCCGGCCGCTCCCGCCGCCAGCACGGCGCCGCCGCTCAATCCCGAGTACTACGTCACGCCCAAAAAGCTCCACCTCTACGACCTGAAGTCCGCCCAGGAGCTGACCCAGCAGCCGGAATGGATCAAGGAGGGCTACCGCTACACGTACTATCCCTACAATCCGGCCCAGCACCGCGCCGACCTGAAGGACGAAGTTGGCGTGCTGGGCCCGATTCAACAGATCCAGATCACCGGCGTCTTCGCCCAGCCGACGCCTGGCGATCCCGCCACCCGGCAGATCATGGCCGCCTTCGAGGTCGGCGGAAAACCGTTCGCCGTCCCGGTCGGCACCGAAAGTAAGGGCGATAGCCATATCTACGCCGACGAAATGTTCTATTACCAGGATCCGCACAAGCTGTACGACTTCTGGCCGCCCGATATCTGGAACGCCATCGAGCAGCACCAGGTGAAGAAGGGGATGGATGAGTTGCAGGCGTCCATGGCGGTCGGCATGGGCCAGCCGCACCGCGGCGAGAACGAGAATGAGAAGGTGGTGATCTATCCCAACGGCGGCCACCGCGTGACCGTTACCTACCGCGACGGCAAGGCGGCGGGCATTGTGCTGGGAAACCAGTGATAGTTCAGATTGAAGATTGCAGATTGCAGGGTGCAGGAAGCAGCGCATAACACGTTGACTTGTCATCCTGAGCGAAGCGAAGGATCTATGCATTCTTTCGCCTCCAAAGAAAACATAGATCCTTCGCTTGGCTCAGGATGACAACTGCTCATCTGCCCTGAGATCGGAAATCTTTCTGCAATCTTCAATCTGAAGTGTTTATTCTTCAATTCTTCTTCTCCACCGCCGTATCGCTGGCCGCGCTCCACTCCTGGAACGAGCCGTCGTACATGACCGGGTCGAAGCCCAGGTACTTGGCGGTGAAGTAGTCGTGCGTGGCCTGCACGCCGCTCTTGCAGTAGATGACGATCTTCTTCCCCGGTGCGGCGCCGGCTTCCCTCCACTTCTTGCGCAGCTCCGGCGCGGGCAGGATCTCCGGCTTGTCCCCGCTTTCCAGCAGGTTGCGCCAGAACAGGCTGACCGCCCCCGGGATGTGCCCGGCGCGCGGAATTCCCTCGGTCTCCTTGCCCTCGTACTCCTCCTGCGGACGCGCATCCACGATCAGCACCCCGGGATCCGCTTCATGCGTCGCCTGCCAGGAATAATCGCGCATGACCGGTAGCGTCACCAGCACGCGCGGGTTCAGGCGCGGCGTGAACTCCGCCCGCGCGACCGGCGCCGCTGCGCCTTGGTCCACGGGCCGCTTTTCGGCCATCCAGGCCTGCAGTCCGCCATCGAGGAGGGAGGCGTTTCCTGCGCGGCCCAGGTAATCCAGCGTCCACCAGGCGCGCGTCGCCAGCAATCCGCCGGCATTGTCGTACAGCACGACGCGGGCATCGTTCGAAACCCCCGCGCGGGCGAACAGATCCACCAGCGCCTCGACCGGCGGCAGCTCGTTGGTCAGCCCGGCGCGCTTCACCGCCAGGTCGGTGATCAGGATCGGACGCGAGTTGGGAATGTGGGCGGCCTCGAAATCGCTTGCCCGGCGGGCGATGTAGATCGTCACCACCTGCGGCAGGGAGAGCCGCTTGGCCAGCCAATCGGTGGAAACCAGCATCTCGTCCCGCGTGCTTGGCACCGGCACCCGCCTCTGTCCCCGCGCGATGGATGGAAAGACACAGGCGGCCAGCAAGAGGAGGATGAACGCGCGGCGCCTCATGCGCGCATTATCCACCCCTGGCCAGAAAATCTGAAATCTGCAATCGGAAATCTTTCTTACCCCGCCAACACCGCTGCCGCCGCCTCGACGCGCTTGTCCTCGAGGATCTCCCACGTGGTTTCCACCTCGGCGCTGCGCCGCACCATCGCTCCGACGGAGCAGTACTTCTCCTCCGACAAACGAATTGCGTCGGCCACGGCCCTTCCGTCCACCCGCACTCCGGTCACCACGTGCCGGATGCGCACCCGGGTGAACACCGCCGGCGGCTCGGCAGCCTGCTCCGCCTCCACGTGCACTTCGTAGGAGGTAACCTGCTGCCGCTTCTTGCGCAGGATGTTGATGACGTCGAAGGCGGTGCAGCCTGCCAGCCCGGCGGCGACCAGTTCGATGGGCTTGGGCCCGGAGGCGCCGTCCTTGTCGTCGATAAGGAAATGGTGCCCGCCGCCGGTGCGGGCCACGAACTGCCGCTGCGTGCCTTCCGGATGCGTGAGCGATACCCTGGCTTCGATCATGATTCCCCCTTGCCGCATGAACCAATGCAACCGCCGGACTCGGCGTTACAGGGAATCATGATCTTCGGCGCACCGCCGCGCAGTGCGCCGGGTTACATCCGTCTGTGAGTCGTCGTAGTGGGAATCCAGCGGTTACTTCACGTAGGTCAACACCTCGATCCCTTCGAATTGCCGATCGGTCTCCAGCCGGTAATGTCTCCTTAGCCACGCCTGCACCACGTCCTGCCCCAAGTCGTGTTTCCCCACCGGAGCGAGTCCCAGCAGCAGGAAGACTCGCGGATGGTCCATGGGCACGGCGGGCAAAAACTCCGCCAGCGGCTGCGGCACGTAGTTCAGCAGCGGGTCGGAGTGGACGGGAGAGATTACCTTCGGTCCGGTACGGTTGCCGCGGTACACCTCGTATCCCGCCAGGGAAGGTCCCGGGTAGAAGAAGATCGCATCTCCCGGCCGCGCCGCCTGTAATACGTACTCGGTCGCATCGCGGTAATCCTCGAGCATCGATCCCATCGGCTCGGAATAGGCCGAACCCGCTCGCGCCCCGGTCAGCGCCATGGCCAACACTGCCGCGGTGAGCATGGCGGGACGGTTTCCCAGCGCTCTCACCCCCGCCGCGGTGGCCAGGGCTGCCGCCGGCACGCAGAACACCAGGTACCGGGGAACAAACACGGGGTGGGCCAGCGACACCGCAGCCGCCAGCGCGATCGGCGCCAGCAGCCACGCCCAGATTACGCCGGCTTCTCCTGGCGCTCGACGGCGCACCATGGCGATCAGTCCCACCACCCACAGTCCCGCCACCACCCAGCTCACCGCCACACCGTTTCCCGCAAGCAGCAGAAAAAAGCCCTCGGCCGAGGTCGCCGAGATCGGCGGTACCCACTGCACCGACGTGGTTCCGGCATGCGCGGCGCAAACGATGGCGGCAAAAATCAGCGCCACAAAGAGACTGAAGGCGTGGCGCACATGGCCAAGGTCCAATCTCCTGCGCTGGCTGAGCAGCCACACCCCGTGTGCCACCACCACCAGCCCGGCCAGCACATGGGTGTACACCGCCGCCGCGGCGCAGACCGCATAGACGGTCCACGCTCCCTGGGTCCGTCGTGCCATCGCTCGCAGCAAGAGAAGCGTCGCCGCCGTGACCAGCAGCACCTCCAGCGAGTACGCCCGGGCTTCCTGCGAGTAGCGGAGGTGAAATGCGTTGAACGCCAGCAGCAGCGCCGCCAGGGATCCGGTGGCCGGATCGTAAATACGCCGTCCGATCTGGTACACCAGCGGCAGCGTGGCGATGGCGAAGATGGCCGAGAGCGCTCGCACCACCGTCTCGCTGTCCCCCAGGTGCAGCCAGCCCCGCAGCAGCGCGTAATACAGCGCCATGTTGATGTTCACCCATGGCGTCCAGAACAACTCGAGAAACTGCCTTACCGGCAGGCGGGCGTAGATGATGCTCAGCGCCTCGTCAAACCAGTAGCTGCGTGCCCCCAGGTGGTAGAAGCGCAGGACGGCGCCGGCAGCGGTGATGAGGCAGACGAGCGCAATCCATCGCGCCTCGCTGCGAGGTTGCACCGGGGCTACCGCCTGGCTCGGTGCAGCAGTGGTGGAGAGGCCCATTGCCGCCACTGTGGCGGGAGAGAAAGAAAAAAGCAAGTTGGTCTTTTGGTCTGTCGGTGCTCTGGTGATCGTTCGCGCCGCCAAAGACCGGCGGGCGGAAAGACCTACTCCCCCATAACCTTGATGATCACCCGCTTGTCCCGCTGGCCGTCGAATTCGGCGTAGAACACCCGCTGCCAGGTTCCCAGGTCGAGTTTTCCCGCCGTGATGGGCAGGATGACCTGGTGATGGACCAGGATGGCCTTCAGGTGGGAGTCGCCATTGTCCTCGCCCGTCTGATGGTGCTGGTAGTCGGCGCGGAAGGGCGCCAACTCCTCCAGCCACTTATCGATGTCGTGGATCAGCCCCGATTCGTTGTCGTTGACGTAGATTCCGGCGGTGATGTGCATGGCTGAGACCAGCGCCATGCCCTCGCGCACTCCGCTGGCCTTCACCGCCGCCTCGACCGTGGGGGTGATATGCACATATTCGCGGTGCCGCTTGGTGTGGAAAGTCAGGTATTGGGTGTGCGATTTCATTGTCCGTACAAGCCCTCTCGTAATGTTACCGCCACGATACTCAGGCACTTTGGTGGGGCATGATAACCGTCCCAGGCTGTTAGCTTTAGACAGGAACACCGCGGCCCGTTTGAGGACTGGCGTGCCCGCGGCAGGTTATCACCCCTACATCAAACACAGGAGACAGAGATGAGAAAACTACTTACTGTAGCCGCGGTGCTGGCCATGCTGGCCCTACCCGCTCTGGCCCAGGACGCTCCCAAGGCGGAGTTGTTCGGTGGCTACCAGTACACCCGCATCAACCCCGGCAGCGGCATCCCCGGTCAGAACCTGAACGGCTGGAACGCCGCCCTGACCGGCAACCTCGGCCAGACGCTGGGGATCACCGCCGACATCAGCGGCGCCTACAAGACGGTGGCCGGCATCAGCAACCATGACCACTTCTTCCTGTTCGGGCCCACCCTGGCCTCGCACAGCAACGAGAGCTTTACCCCCTTCGCGCACGCCCTGTTTGGCGTGGCCCACGCTTCAGGCGGCGGCTTCTCGGATAACGCCTTTGCCATGGCTCTGGGCGGCGGCATTGACGTCAAGGTCGCCGACCACGTGGCCGTGCGCGTCGGCCAGTTCGATTACCTGATGACTCGTTTCGGCAGCGCCACGCAGAACAACTTCCGTTATTCCGCCGGCATTGTCTTCCGTTTCGAGTAATTGTTTTGGATAGAAAGCGCTGGGGCGGCCTGCGGGCCGCCTTCGTGCTTTTAGGGATAAGTGGCCGCGCGTTGCGGAAGCCTCTTAAGCCGGTTCGCCTGCTGCTGCATGGTGGCCAGTACCGCGGCGACGCGCGCCGGGAACATTCCCCGCACCCAGCGGGCGTTGGTCCACTCCGGCTCGGCCTTGGCGATACGCTCGAATTCCCGCACGGCTTCGTCCTGCCGCTGCGCCTGCCACAGTGCCACCGCCCAGCCCATCGACCCTTCCGGCGGCGGTTCCGGCCCGCCGGCCGAGTACACGATGATGCCGTACGTCTGCCTGGCTCGCTGGAACTGGTCCATCGCCGACTCCAGCTTCTGCTGCTCCAGCAGCGCCCAGCCGAGGTCGGCGTGCAGGGCCGGCGTTCCCGGACGCATCTCCACCGCCGCGCTGAGCAGATCCACCGCTTGCGGATAGCGGCCGGCGCGGTAGTACCACCAGCCCAGCGCGCCGAGCGAATCGGGGTCGCGGTCGGGAACCTGGTTCAGACGCAACTGGCGCGCTAGTTCCGATGCCGGAGCTTCGCGGCCGGCGAGCAGTTGCAGTCCCGCGGCACAGGCTCGCAGCCCGCCATCGCCGGCGAACTTGCTGGCGGCCAGCCAGGAGGAATACTCCTCCGCTCCTTTCGCAACATCGCCGGCCGCCGCCAGTGAGTGCGCGTACTCGACCGCGCCCATGAATTCGGGGATCGGCTGGCGGTCCAGCACCTCGCGCCAGGACTTTGCCGCGGCAGCGAAGTCTCCTTCAAATTCTTCTGCCTGCGCCCGTAGCCGCAGTGCGGGCAAGTAATCGGGTTGCGCGCGCAAGGCCATCTCCGCCAGTTTCCGTGTCTGCGCGAAGCGATGTTGTTCGTAAGCATTGGCGGCGCGCTGCGTGGTCAGGATGTAGGCGATCCCTAAGTCCCGCTCCGCGTGTACCGGCCAGCGCTCGCCCGCCATCAGCGACCGGATCTGCTGCGCGCGTTCTGCCGACGGCGGATGCGAGCGGAAGTAGCCGGACAGCGTCTGCAGCGCGACGCTGGTGATCTCCTCCTGCGGCGTGCGCGCCCGCCGGACGTGCTCTTCGTAGAGCCGATCGAAAGTTTCGAAGAGTCGCAGCGCGCCGGTCGGCGAGTAGCCCGCCAGCACTGCCAGGCGCGTGCCCTCGCGGTCCGACTCCAGCTCCTGGTCCTTACTGTAGCCGGCCTCGAAGACCTCGATCGGCAGGTTCATCAGCTCGCCCACCGCGCCCAGTCGCCGCGTCCGCGCTTCCACCTGAACCCGCTCGGCGCAGTGGTAATGGTCGATGTGCTCCACCTCGTGCCCCAGCACCGACGCCAATTCATCCTCGCTGTCCATCAAGTTGATCAGGCCCTGCCCGATGAACACCGGCCCGCCCGGCAAGGCGAAGGCGTTGATGAAATTGGGATCGGGCACATAGTGAAACGAATAGGGCAGCTTGCGATGGGTGCGTGCAGCCACGGTCGAGCCCACATGGGAGATGTAGGCCTGGATATCGGCCTGCTCGCGGCCGCCGTTGCCCGAGTACCGCTGCGAATAGCTGCGCAGCAGCTGCTGGCCGACGCGGATTTCCTCGGCGTCCGAGATGCGCGTGGCGCCCATCGGCAGCCGCGTGAGCTCGCGCTGCGAGCCGGCAATGAAGTTCAGGATGGCTTGCGCGCTGGCGGGCGCGTCCACCTTGCGCCGCTGTCCGAGGTACAGAGCGCCGCCGCCCACCACCAAGACCAGCGCCAATGGAAGCCAGCGCTTCATAGGTATTGCCGCAGCGCGTCACGGTAACGCGAATAGAGGAACGACACCAGCAGCAGCGCCGATCCCATCACGATGAAGGTCAGGTAGCGGTCGGTGGAACTCAGCTCCCACACGTCGACCACCACGATCTTCCCCACGCAGAGCATCAGCAGCCCCAGTCCGGAGAGGCGATAGCTGCGCTCGCCCACCCACAGCGCCAGCAGAAACACCAAGACGCCTTCCACGCCCCAGGAGACGGTGATCATGCCGCGCCGCATCTCCAGCGCCAGCAGTACCGTGATCAGCATCAGCGGGATGAACCACAGCACCTGCTCGGGATGGTGCAGCACGCCGCGAATAGCCTTGGCGGGCGGAGACGCGGAATCGGCGAACGGCGTGGCGAATTGCCGCCGCAGCGTGAAGGCCAACGGCAGACACAGGAATAGCAGCGCCGCCGCTGTCCCGGTGCTCGCCAGCCGCCCCGACCACGTGCCCGCGGTGAAATAACTGGCGTCGGAGAAATTGTGGAACAACGCGCGGAAGGCGGTCGCCGCCGCCATCAGCAGCGCTTGCTCGAGGAAGATGCGCCGCCGCAGCGACCACGCCAGCGCCGTCAGCGCCAGCGACATCGCCGCCCAGCCCGCCACCACCCATTCCAGGCTTAATTCGAAACGAACCACCGCCGCAATGGTGATCACGCCGAAGTAGCAGAGCAGCGGCGCGGCTGCGATCCGCCGCTCGGTCGCGTGAGCTTGGTCCGCCGGGAGCGACTCGGCTCGCCAGTAGCCATACAGCAGCGCCGCCGCCAGCGGCAGCGTGCTGTAGATGCGCGGGCTCAACTCGCCCGGCGTGGATACCGCGTTCAGGTTGACGAAGAACACGCGCGCAAACGCCGCTGCGAACGCCGCGTAGGCCTGCAGCCGGAGTTCGCCGCGGCGGAGCACGATGCCGGTTTCCAGCAGCACCACCGCGAACATCGCCCAGGCCAGCGCCACGTTCAGCGGCTGCAGTTCGTACCACAGCAGCAGGCCGACCAGGAACGACGCTGCCCAGGTGTACGCCGACGAGACGCGCCGCGTTTTGCCGTCCGCCGAGGTCCACGGCGCCGTCAGGTACAGCAGCGCGGCGATGCACGACAGGGTGATCAGCCGCAGCCCGACGCTGCCGACGCGGCCCTCGACGTCGATGTTCACCAGCAGCGCGCGAAGCAGCGCCGCCGCGGCGAACACGTTGGCCTCGCGGCGCATCAGTTCGATGTCGAACTGCTTGCCGCACATCGCCAGCGCCAGCCCGATCACCGCCCAGGCCACCGCAATCCACGCGTCCGGCAGCGCCACCCAGCAACCCAGCAGCGCCAGCAGGGAGGCGAAGAGCGAAACCAGGATCAGTCCGCTGCGGTCGATCTCCGCCTCGAACAGTTCCGGCCAGCGGCGCTCGGCGACGTGCGCGTCGAAGTAGAACATCAACGCGCCGAAGGCAAAGACCATGCCGAAGCGCGGGTCGGGAGCGACCTTGAAGCGCTGCACGTCGAGCACGATCAGCTGCAGCACGACCGGTACGGTGGCCAGCAATCCCAGGCGGCGGAAAACGATTTCGCGCGTGAAGATGCCGGCCAGGAACAGCGTCTCGCACTCCAGCAGCCACAGCAGCGACAACTGCGTGCCCGAATAGTGGAAGGGAATCGCGCCCACCATCAGCGCGCTGCCGATGGTCGCCAGCACCACGAATGCCATGCGCCGCCGCGAGCGCGAAATCAGACCGCACGCCAGTTCGACCGCGCCCAGTCCCAGCAGGAACCACGCCGCCCACTCCGGGTGCAGGGACTGGTACTTCATCACTGCCAGCAGCAATCCCGTGTTCAGCAGCGCGGCCACGGTCGAGACCTGCTCGCGCGGCGCCGCATCCGGTAGCGCGGTGTCATCCACCTTTCGCGCAACATACGACACGCGGAAGATCAGCCAGTACAGCACCAGGATGACGGCGCTGGTGCGGAACTCGGGAAACGCGTGGTGCTGCGCTCCCATGGGCTCGATGATCGGCCGCAGCCACAGCCAGTGATTGCCGTAGGTGGCGAGAATGCCGAAGACTTCCAGTTCGTACCACTGCCGGCGCAGCGCGATCGCCACTACGCCGAGCGCCAGCACCACGCCGGCGGTCAGGCTGTAGACGTCGACGCGATCGAGGGTGCTGATGGTGACGGTGGTGAACGCCAGCAGGAACGCCAGCCCGGTGACCACCTGGGAGTTGTAGCGCAGCGTGTGCGCCACCATGGCCGCGGCCACGATCAGCATCAGCACCGCATTCAGCGACGCCGACGACATCACCTGCGCCGCCGTCACGTGGTTCATGGCGTAGGTGGTGAAGAACAGCAGCGCCCATCCGCCGCCGATGCCGGCCCGCGCCAGCACGCGGTATTGCTCGCGCTTCTCGAACCAGATGCCCGCGCCCAGCAGCGCCCCGCTGACCGCGTATCCCAGAAGGACTTTGCCCGCCGCTCCCAGCGTTTGCATGAGCGTGGACAGCAGGAAGGCCACGCCCAGCACCAGCAGCACGATGCCGACCTTGTTCAGCCAGTTGGTGCCCAGCTTCTCCTCCAACCCCACGCGCTGCTTGCCCGCTGGGGCTGGTGTGGAGG
>DASUBK010000289.1:0-9834 GCA_035763305.1 Terriglobales bacterium
CAGCGCAGTTCCTGGTAGAGCTTGGGATCCACCTGGGCAGCAGCGGTGACAGCACAGAGCAGCAACAAGATAAGACGGCGCACGATTCCCTCCTGCAAGGAGCAGGAGAGCATAAATGATATTTGCGATTTGTGATTTGCGATTTGTACGGGCGCTGCGGCGGATCGGAGCTTCACATCAGCAATCGCAAATCAGCAATCGCAAATCACCAATGGAATTACTTTTCTTTCATCCAGTCGTCGAGGGAGACGGGCTTGCTCTTGGAAATGGTGCGGCGGCGCTCGGCGGCGGTCATTTCCCGGCCGTAAGTAGCGCGGAAGAGGGATTCGGCAGCGGACTCCTGGGGCTCCGCCTTCAACTCGGGCACGGGTTTCGGCGCCGGCTTGCGCTTCGGCGGCGGCTTCTTGCGAGGCATTCATCCTCCGTGTGGAACAGCGGAATCATGGTACACCGCGGAGCACGGTTCGGAGCTGCGTCAACCTCGGCCAGGAACAATGCCGAGTGCCGAATTCCGAATGGCGATTGTGCTGAGCTGCGGCACGCGCGGGCGCGTGCGCTCCATTACGGTTTGCGATCCCGCAAGGCGCGTGCGCTCCAACAATCATCGCGTGCGCTCCCAATCAGAGTTCGGCCGTCACCAATTGCAGCCGCGCGGCAACGGCGGCGATGTCGCTGCGGCGGGACAGGTCGAGCACCGCGGCATCGGCGCAGCGAATGGCGCGCAGCCGCAGCCTGCCCGCGTGCACTCCCTCCTGCACGGCGCGCGGAAGCTCGTACTCGCCGCGCGGAGAGAGCGACGTGGCGCGGCAGGCGGCGAAGATGTCCGAGTCGAAGCGCCACACGTTCATGCTGATGAGCGTACCGGGGCCGATGGCGCGCGAGGGATCCGGCTTCTCCACGATGTCCGCAAGCATGTCCTGCGCGTCGAGGCTCAGCAGGGCAAAGGCACGCAGGCGTTCTTCCGGGATGTTGCTCTGCCGCAGCAGGGCGGCGGCATCGAACGCGGCCAGGCCGGGACCATCGAGCTCGCGCAGCGCACGCAGGCAGGCCACGGGATAGTAGTTGTCGGAGTTCATGACCAGGAACTGCTCCGCCGCAGCGAAGGACTCGACGGCGAGCACCGCATCGGCCGTTCCGCGCGCCTCCCGCTGCACGGCAAAGTGCAGGCGCACGCGGCGCAGCCCCACGCCCTGGTAGTAATCGCGGATTTCCTGGTGCTCCGGCGCGACCACCAGGCAAACCTCGGTGAAGCCGGCGTCCGCCAGTGCGCTGAGGAGGAAATCGAGAAACGGCCGGCCGATGGGAATCATCGCCTTCAGCCCGCGATCGGCAGCGGCGGACTGCGACGGATCGAGCGCGGCGGATGCGTCGGCAGCACGCATGCGCGTGCCCAGACCGCGGGCAAGAATGACAGCTTTGCTGATGGGCGCCACCGGGAGAGTGTAAATGGTTGCGGGGCCCCGCTCTCGGCCGGTTCCCACCAAGGACACGAAGGCTCCACGAAGGTCACGAAAGCCAAGGGAATACAACGAAGAACCAACAACTAAGAACGAAGAACGGGTTCTAAGCTGCCGCGCCGGTCCAGCGGTAGCCGGCCTGCTCGTCGATTTCGACGGCTTCGCCGTACTGGGCGAGTTCGCGCAACTGCGCCTCGACGTCGCGTCGGGTGACGAGGAAGCCGTCGCTGCAGAGCTGGGCGACCAGTTCGCCGGGAGTCATGGGGATGTGGCGGCCATCGCCAGTGCGGGAAGCGGCGAGGTAAAACCGGCAGGCTTGCGATAACGACCGGAAACGGGAGCTCAGGATCGGCCTGGGGTCGCTAGTCACAAACCTGTCTTGTACAACGGGAACAGGCGCAGGTCAATTACCCGAAAACGGTGCAGTGCCCGGAACGATATACTTTTGCCACAGGAGACGAGGATGGCGGACAAGATCAACAAGTCGGACGCGGAGTGGCGGCAGCAGCTCACGCCGGAGCAGTATCACGTCACGCGGCAGAAGGGCACCGAGCGGGCGTTCACCGGCGAGTACACGGACACGGAGACGCCCGGCATGTACGTGTGCGTCTGCTGCGGCCAGGAGCTGTTCCCTTCCGAAGCGAAGTTTCACTCCGGCTGCGGCTGGCCGAGCTTCACCGCGCCGGCCTCGGGCGAGCCAGTGGAAGAGCACGAGGACCGCAGCTACGGCATGGTGCGCACCGAGGTGCTGTGCAGCAAGTGCGACGCGCACCTGGGACACGTGTTCGACGACGGCCCCGGCCCGACGGGGCTGCGCTATTGCATCAATTCGGCGGCGCTGAAGCTGAAGGGAAAATAGTGGTCAGTCCCGCCGGCGAGGCGCCTGCGGCTACATGATTAGGGAGGAGTTGAGGATCCCTTGTTCTCCTCTGTGTCCTCTGCGTCCTCTGCGTTAGGTTTTTCGTCCCAGCGTGAGCGAAGCTGCGCGGGCGTGACGCCGGAGGCGCGCAGCGCTCGCAGGCTGAGCGCATCGTGGCGCTTGGCAAGGCGGACGCCGTGCTCGTCGGTCAGCAGTTCGCAGTGATAGAAATCCGGCGATGCCACACCCAAGGCGCGGGCGAGCAGCAACTGCCGCGCGGTGGACTTGAGCAGGTCGGCGCCGCGCACCGCTTCCGTGATCTGCATGGCGGCGTCATCCACGACTACGGCGAGTTGGTAGGCGGGGACATCGTCGCGGCGCCACACCACAAAATCGCCAAAATCTTTTCCTGCTACATACGAGCGCGACCCCAGATTCAGGTCGGTGAAGCTGACAGTCTCGCCCTCGGGCACGCGGAAGCGCCAGTTGACGCCGGCGGGAGAATCCGTGCCCGCGGGTGCGTGCGCACCACGACACTTGCCGGGATAGAGCGGCTCATCATCATCGTGCGGCGCCTGCGCAATGCCGGCGAGTTCCTTGCGCGAGCAGGTGCAGGGATAGAGAAAGCCGCGCTCCAGCAGAGTGCGCCAGGCAGCGAGGTAAGAAGGCCGGCGCTCGCTTTGCGAGTAGGGCGCGAAGGGACCGCCGAGATCGGGGCCTTCGTCCCAATCGAGACCCAGCCAGCGCAAGTCCTCGTACATCGCCGCGACGAACTCCGGGCGGCAGCGCTGCGGGTCGAGATCTTCGTTGCGAAAGACGAGCGTACCGCCACCGTGGCGCGCGCGGCTCCAGGCGGTCCAGAAGGTGCGCGCGTGGCCCAGGTGCAGGTAGCCGGTGGGAGAGGGCGCGAGCCGGCCGCGGTAGCGGGTTGCGGTGGACACTCGCACTAGCTTACGGCATGGACAGCCGCAAGGAGGCGGCGGCCATCCAACCAATCAACCACCCGAGGAGGATAGAGATGGCAGAGCGCAACGACAACGACCGCCCCTGGCTGCACCCCGAGCTGAAGGAAAAGTCCCGCTACGATCCGGAACAGGAGATGCCGGATCCGGAGCAGGTGGAGAAGGACATCGCGGAAGCCGAGAGAGCGTACAAAGACAAGAACGACAAGGCAGCGTAGCTCAACCAGAATCACGTAGCGGCAGGCGGCGCTTTTTGCAGCCGCCTGCTGCCGTAATGGTTACTGGAGCGCACGCGCCCTCGCGTGCGTCTTCTTCTTTGCGATCGCAAATGCCGGCAGGCGAGGGCGCCTGCGGCTCCGTGATTTTGGGTGGTTATACGATGCTACGGCCGTTGGCGCCCACCAGCGCTTCTTCTTCCGCTTCCGGAAGTGCCCGCTTCTTCCCTGCCCGCCACTCTTTCCACTTGTTCTGCACCTTGTCGAGGTACACGTAGTAGACCGGCGTGATGTAGAGGGTCACCACCTGGGAGAACACCAGCCCACCGACCACCGCCAATCCGAGCCCGCGCCGTGACGCTGCGCCGGCGCCCCATCCCACGGCGATGGGCAGCGTGCCCATGAAGGCCGCCATGGTGGTCATCATGATCGGCCGGAAGCGCACCAGCGCGCCCTGGTAGATGGCCTCCTCCGGCGGCTTGCCCTCCTTGCGCTCCGCCTCCAGCGCGAAGTCAATCATCATGATGGCGTTCTTCTTGACGATGCCGATCAGCATGATGATGCCGACGAAGGAGTACAGGTTCAGCTCCTGGCGGAAGATGATCAAAGTGAGCAGCGCGCCGACGCCCGCCGACGGCAGGCCGGACAAGATGGTCAGCGGGTGCACCAGGCTCTCGTAGAGGATGCCGAGAATGATGTAGATGACAATAATGGCCGCGGCCAGAAGAATGCCCAGCCCGGCAAATGACGCCTCAAACGCCTGCGCCGTTCCCTGGAAGCTGCCCTGGATGTCCGGCGGCAGAGTGGTGGCGGCGATCTGCTGCACCACGCGCGTTGCGTCGCCCAGCGAGACGCCGGGACGCAGGTTGAAGCTGAGCGTCACTGCCGGCAACTGTCCGAGGTGATTGACGGTCAGCGGCCCCACATCCTGCACCAGCTTGGCCACCGAGCTCAGCGGCACCAGGGTGTTGTTGTTGGTGTTAGAGCGGATGTAGAGCTGCGAGAGGTCCTGCGGCACCTGCCAGAACTTCGGCTGCAATTCCAGGATGACGTAGTACTCGTTGGTCGGCGTATAGATGGTGCTGACCTGGCGCGAGCCGTAGGCCGAGTACAGTGCGGTGAGCACCTGGTCCGGTGTCACCCCCTTGGCATAGGCGGCGTCGCGGTCCACCTGCACTCGCAACTGCGGGTTCTTAAGCTGCAGATCGCTGGTGACGTCCTGCAGCAGGGTGCTCTTGCTCAAGGCGGCGAGGAACTTGGGCGCCGCTTCGTACAATTCGGCCGTATTCGGCGACTGGATGGTGTACTGGTAGGCCGACTTGGTCATCATGCCGCCGATGCGGATGGTCGGCGGCACCTGCATGTAGACATTGATGCCCGGGATGTGCGCCAGTTTGGGGCGCAGTTCCTGGATGACGTCGAACACGCTCTTGTGATCCACGCGGTCCTGGACGTCCTTCAGGCGGAAGTACACGCGGCCCTGGTTGAGAGGATTTCCGATCGACATCATCGAGGCCTGCACGTTCGGATCCTGGCGAATGATGTCGTCCACCTGCTTCTGCAGCTGGACCATCTGGTCGAAGGCGATGCCCTGGTTGGCCTCGGTGCTGACCACGACCAGCCCCTGGTCTTCGTCGGGAATGAAGCCGGTGTGCACCGCCATATAAAGGAAGACCGTACCGGCGATCAGGGCGAGCGAGACGATCAGCGTGGCCAAGCGGTGGTCGAGGACTTTTTTCAGCGACCACTCGTAGCCCTGCAGGCCGCTTTCGAAGATGCGCTCGGTGACGTTGTAGAAGCGTCCGTGCCGGGAGTGCGCTCCGTGCGAGCTCGACTTCAGGAAGCGGCTGCACAGCATCGGGGTCAGAGTCAGCGAGACGAAGCCGGACACCAGGATGGCCACGCCGATGGTGACCGCGAACTCGTGCAGCAGGCGTCCGATGACTCCGCCCATGAACAGCAGCGGGATGAACACCGCCGCCAGCGAGAGCGTCATGGATACGATGGTGAAGCCGATCTCGCGCGAGCCATCGATAGCGGCGCGGAAGGGCGCTTTGCCCATCTCCATGTGGCGGACGATGTTTTCCAGCATGACGATGGCGTCGTCCACCACGAAGCCGACCGATAGGGTCAGCGCCATCAGCGACAGGTTGTCGAGCGAGTAGTCGAGCAGGTACATCACCGAGAAGGTCCCGATGATGGACATGGGCACGGCGATCGAGGGGATGATGGTCGCCGAAATGTTCCGCAGGAAGAGAAAGATCACCATGATGACCAGGGCGATGGTCAGCAGCAGGGTGAACTTCACGTCATCCACCGACGCGCGGATGGTATCGGAGTGGTCGTGCAGGATGTCGATCTTGATGGACGCGGGAATCTGCTGCTGCAGCGAGGGCAGCAGCTTCTTGACGTTGTCCACCACCTCGACGGTGTTGGTGCCCGGCTGCCGGAAGACCGCCAGGGTGATCGCGGGGTTGCCGTTGTACCAGCCGAGATTGTGGATGTCCTGCACGCTGTCGATGACGTCGCCGAGATCGCCGAGGCGCACGGGAGCGCCGTTGCGGTAGGCGACCACCAGGTTGCGGAACTGAGCCGCGTCGGTGAGCTGGCCGTTGGACTGGATGGTGAAAGTCTTGGCTTGCCCGTAGAGCGTGCCCGTCGGGGTATTGGTATTGCCGGCGCGGATGGCGTTGGCGACGTCGTCGATGCCGACCTGCGTTGCCGCCAGCTTGTCAGGATTCACCTGCACCCGCACCGCGTACTTCTGCGAGCCGAAGACCGACACCTGCGCTACGCCGGACACCATCGAGATGCGCTGGGCGAAGGTGGTCTCGGCGGCCTCGTCAATCTGCGGCAGCGCCAGGTCGGGCGAACTGAGCGCCATATAAAGGATGGGGGAGTCGGCCGGATTGACCTTGCGGAACGACGGCGGGCTGGGCATCTCCGGCGGCAATTGCCGCTGCGCCTGCGAGATCGCCGACTGCACGTCGAGCGCGGCGCCGTCGAGCGAGCGGCTGAGATCGAACTGCAGCGTAATGCTGGTCGAACCCAGCGAGTTGCTGGAGGTCATCGAGTCGATGCCGGCGATGGTGGAGAACTGCTTCTCCAGCGGCGTGGCCACCGAGGACGCCATGGTTTCCGGACTGGCGCCGGGCACACCGGCGCCGACCTGGATGGTGGGGAAATCGACGTTGGGCAAGTCGCTGACCGGCAGCAGGCGATAGGCGAAGATGCCGAAAATCAGGATGGCAGCCATGACCAGGCCGGTCATGATCGGCCGCCGAATGAAGAGCTCGGAGATATTCATCCGGCAACTCCCGCGGGTTCAGTTGACGGCATAAGCGGTTGGATGCCCTCAGATTTTGCCAAGCTTCGGCGTAGACGCCGAATTTACATAGTTTTACAGAGCTTTACGTATCGGGTGATCTGGTGATGGGGTGATTGGACTGGCTCCGAAATGCCTGGTCCAGCAGAGATCCTCAAGGTGGTCCAATCACCCCATCACCATATCACCCAATTCCGCAGCCACTCGGGACGGCGCAGGACGGCGCGTCTGCTTGGCAAATCGGCTTCAATTCCCAACATCTGAATGGCTGTGAACCGCTGCCGGGGAAGCTGCAAACCGTAGCGGTCAGCGGGTGCAGCCACATGCGGAAAGCCGTTCTCCCTTCCAGGTTTCGCGCCGCGCTCGCGGCGGTTGTCGCCTCCGTGTTTCTGTTTTGCAGCGGCTTCGGAGGCCAGAGCGGGCCGACGGCCGCGCCGCAGCAGGCGCCGCAAACGGCTCCTCAACTCAAGCAGGTGCTCCCTTCCTACGAAGGACAGAAGGTGGTCTCGGTCGAACTGGCGGGACAGCCGGGCCTGGACACCCGCCAACTGCTGCCGCTGCTGGCGCAGAAAGCGAATCAGCCCTTCACCCAGGCCAAGGTCGATCAGAGCATGGCGGCGCTGAAGAAGACGGGCCGCTTTCAAAGCGTCGAATTGGAGATCCGTCCCGAGGCCACCGGCGTCCGCGTGCTCTTCGTGCTGCAGCCGGCGGTGTACTTCGGCGTCTACGAATTTCCCGGGGCCACCAGCCGCTTCGCTTATTCGCGCCTGGTGATGGTCTCGAATTACCCGCCTCGCGGCGCCTTCACACCGGTGGACGTGGAAGAGGCGCGCAAGGGGCTGGTGGAGTTCTTCCAGCGCAACGGCTACTTCGAGGCGCAGGTGCAGCCCACGGTGCAGGTGGACAAGCAGCACGGCCTGGCCAACGTGATCTTCAACACCACCCTGGGCAAGAAGGCAAAGTTCGGCAAAGTGGACATCACCGGCACCACGCCGGCAGAGACCGAGAAGCTGCGCAGCGTGCTGCACTCGTTGATGGCCCGCCTGAAGGGCTCGGCCATCCGCGAGGGGAAACCCTACAACTACAAGACCGTCCAGAACGCCACCCTCCGCCTGCAGGGCGAGCTCATGGAGCAGGGGCACCTCGGCGGCACCGTCAAGCTGGTCGGCGCGAACTACGATCCCGAGACGCGCAAGGCCGACGTCAACTTCACCGTCAAGACCGGCCCGGTGGTGCACGTGCAATTGCAGGGTATCCACGTGTGGAGCTGGACGAAGAAGAAGCTGCTGCCGGTCTACCAGCAGGTCGGCCTCGATCCGGAGCTGATCCAGGAAGGACGGCAGAACCTGCTCTCGTACGCGCAGTCGAAGGGCTACTTCGACGCCAAGGTCACCACCCGCACCCAGCAGGGGCCGAAGGGTGAAACCATCTTCTACGACGTGGTCAAGGGACCGCGGCACAAGGTCGCGGAGGTGAACATCACCGGCAATCAGCACCTCTCCGACAAAGTACTGCAGGGGCACGTCAAGGTGGAGGAGGGCCACCTCTTCGGCCATGGCAAGTACAGCGAGAAGCTGGCCAAGGAAAGCGCCAAGAACCTGAAGGGCGTCTACCAGGCAAACGGCTTCAGCAGCGTCTCCGTCACACCGCAGGTCTCGACCAAGAACGACAACCTGGTGGTGACCTTCCGCGTGGATGAAGGTCCGCAGGATGTGGTGCAGACGCTGACCCTCGAGGGCAACACCGTGCCGCTGTCGCAGCTCGCGCCCAAGGGCCTCAAGGTGAGGCCTGGGCAGGGATATTCCACCAAGCACGTGGACGACGACCGCAACCAGCTCATTGCGCGCTATCTCGACCTGGGTTATCTCAACGCCACTTTCCGCGCCAAGGCCACGCCCATCGGCGGCGACAAGCACCAACTGGCGGTCGTTTACCAGATCTACGAAGGCCCGCAGGTGCACACCGCGTCGGTGGTGACGCTGGGACGCAAGGACACGCGGCAGACGCTGATCAGCCGCGAAACCCGGCCGGAGATCCCGGTGGGCAAGCCGCTGCGCGAAGACAAGATGCTCTCGTCGGAGAACAAGCTCTACACCCTCGGCATCTTCGATTGGGCGGAGGTGGATCCGCGGCGGCAGGTCACTACCCAGACTCAGGAAGACGTGGTGGTGAAGGTTCACGAAGCCAAGAAGAACACCATCACTTACGGCTTCGGATTCCAGGTGATCAATCGCGGCGGCAGCGTCCCCAGCGGCACGGTGGCGCTGCCGGGACTCCCGCCGGTGGGGCTCAGCAAGAATTTCAAGACCAGCGAGAAGACCTTCTGGGGCCCGACCGGAACCTTCGAGTACACCCGCACCAACGTGCGCGGGAAAGCCGAGACCCTTACCATCGGCGGCTTCGGCGGACGTCTGGACCAGCGCGGCACCATCAACTTCCAGGACCCGCACTTCCGCGGCACTAACTGGGCCTCGAATCTCTCCCTCGCCGGAGAGCACAACAGCGAAAACCCCATCTTCACCGACCGCCTGGCGGACTTCGGCGCCCAACTGCAGCGGGCGCTGAACCCCGACCGCACCACAAACCTGTTCCTGCGCTATGGCCTGCGTCAGACTGGGATCACGCGGCTGCTGATTCCCGACCTGGTGCCGGTCTCCGACCGGCACGTCCGCCTTTCGACCGTGTCGACCACCTACCTGCGCGACACCCGCGATAACGCCCTCGACGCTCACAAAGGCCTGTACGAGAGCTACGAGTTCGGGCTCACGCCCAGCGCCCTGGGCTCGTCGGTCGACTTCGCCCGCTTCATGGGCCAGGCGGCGTACTACAAGGACATCTTCCACGGCATCATCTGGGCTAACAGCATCCGCCTCGGCCTGGAGCAGCCCTTCAGCAACAGTCATGTGCCGCTGAGCGAAAAATTCTTCTCCGGCGGCGGCAGCACCCTGCGCGGGTTCCCGCTGAACGGCGCCGGGCCGCAACGCACCATCCCGGCCTGCGGCAATCCGTCGGATCC
>DASUBK010000290.1:0-3193 GCA_035763305.1 Terriglobales bacterium
CCTTCTCGATCGAGGCGCGCGTGGTGTCCTCCATCTCGTGCGGACCGGCGTTGTCGGCATTGAGCTTCACCGCGACGTCGGGAGCGTCGGCGGCGTGCAGCAGCGGAGAAGCGACCAGTGCGATGACCGCGAGCACCAGCCAGCGGGAGAGCCGTATCGAAGCACTCATTGCCCACCTCCGCTGATGCGCACTTCGTTGCCCAGCACCACGCCGGAGGCGACGGAGACCACCGCGTCCTTGTCCAGCGGCAACTCGGCGCGGGCGAAGCCGCGCTTGATGCGCGCATCCACGCTGCTCTTGCCCTTGGGAGAAATCTCGGTGAAGGTCACGATGGTTCCGTCCGGCACGGGATTGCCGGTGCAATCCTTGATGGGATCGGTCTCGGCGATCAGAGACTTCTCCGTGCGCTGCACCTTCAGCCGCAGGTTGCAGGGATCGGAGGGCGTCTCCTGCACGATGCGCTTCTCGGTGACGTCGCCCAGCGAAGCCACGAACTGCGCCTGGCCGGCCTTGCGGGTGGAGTCGAGTTGCAGCCACGCGACTCCGTTTTTCGTCTGCACCTCGCGCGTGACCGCCGCGGCGTCGGCGACCGAGAGCGTGAACTTCACCGTCTGCGGCGCCAGCACCAGGTTGTGCGCGCCGTCGAAGGTGTACACCACGCCGCTGATGCCGTGGTTCAGCGCCACCGGCAGCCGCGACGGCAGGGCCAGGAAGCTCAGACGCGCCGGCGCTCCCGGAACCACCTGGAAATCCTTGCTGTCGGAGCCGAGGACCAGCGTGTAGCGACCCGCGGTGCGCAGGTTTTCCGCGGCGAGGCGCACTTCGCTGCCGAGGTGGACCGTCTTGCGCACCACGTCGCTGGGCCCGATCAGGTACAGAGTGGCGTCGCCGGAACCGCTGGTTGCGAAGGCGAGGTCCTTGCCGGCGGGCACCTGCGCGGGAAGGTTGAGCTCCGCGCCGTGCGCCGCCGCGGCCGCGAACCAGCAGGCCAGCACCATCAACACTGCGATTGTCAGCTTCCTCATGATCTAGAGTCCGAGTTTGCTGGAGCTGTACTGGTTCACCACCACGCGGTAGTTGTGCACCTGCGCGGCGAGATCGTCGGGGACCGCCACCGAGAACGGCAGCGGGGTTTGCGGCAGCAGCGCCTGGTCCACGTACCCGTCGGCCACCCAGATCACCTGCCCGTTGTTGTTGTAGTAGGTGGCGATGACGTGCGGGATGTTCACCACCTGCCCGCTCTGGTTTTCCAGGTCGCCGGTCAGCACGTGATGGCCGCGGCCGTCCACGATGATCTTCTGGTTGAGCACGCCGATCACCGGGTCGGCCGAGGCCGGCACCAGCGAGGCGTCGGGCTTCATCTGCACCTTGGCCACGCTGCTCAGCTTCACCCCGGGAAAATCGATGCGGAAGGGCGAGACTTCCTTCGGCAGCAGGGTGTGCGACATCTTGTCGAAGCTGAGTTCCTGCCCGAGGCTCTTGCCGTCCTTGCCCAGGAGCGTCGCGCCCACGGAGACGAAGGCCGGCACCGTGTCCTCATTCACCACTTCGCCCAGGATGATGGTGCTGTCGCCGCGCGACACGGCGTTCATGTCAACGATGCGCACCCGCGGGCTCTGCACGTTCTGCGCGCCCCAATCGTCGCCCGAGCCGCGGAAAATCACGTCCCAGCGCAGGTAGTTGACGGGAATGACCTGCGGGGGAGCGGGCTGCTCCTTGCGCAACGGCCAGTTCACCTTCCATTCATCGCCGCTCTTGACCAGCTTCAGGTCGGCGGTGTCGAAGAAGGCGCCCACCGCGGTGGCCCACTTCATGTTGGCGCGCACGGTGGCGTCGCTGCCGGAGGAGCGCAGCACGCGGATGTCGTCGGGCGACGGTTCCAGGCTCGAGTAGGTCCGCAAGCTGCCGTAGGTGCCGGTAACGTCGTTGATGAATTCCTGCAGGTCGAACTGGTTGTTGTTGGCCAGGTGGTCGTACGCCGTCTTCCAATTCCGCTTGGCGATGTTGGACATCAGCGATTCCACCGCCGCCTTGGGCGTGCCATAGGAATTGAAGCTGGCCGCCCCGGCGCCGTGAATGTAGATGGTGCCCGCCATGCCGGTGGACCCCGGCCACAGCGTCCCGATGATGACCAGCAAGATGGTTGCGATTCCGATGATCCAGGGGAGCAGTCTCTTCATGGCCTTATTTCACCCCCCGCAGAGCGACGGTCTCGGGTGCCGAGGCGGGGAACTCGAGCGGCTCGGCGATGACCCGCCGCTCCGGCAGCATCACCACCAGGAACAGCGCCAGCAGGCTGGAGCCCACGGGCAGAATCCCCCACAGCACGCCTTCCCAGGGAGCGGGCGGCTTGTTGTAGTCCACCGGCCCGGCCGGCGGCACGTCGTCTTTGGCCCATATGCCGATGGTGTTCTGATCGAGCGAATCCACGTGCCGCCAGCCGGCAAAGGCCAGCAGCGGCTCGTAGTACGGATCGCGCACGAAGATCCACTTGATGCCGTAGCGGTCGGCGTGCTTCAGCATGTCGCGCAGCGCTTCCATGCCGTTGGTGCCGTAATACTTGGAGTTGGTGAGCTGCGCCGCGCCGTGCTGCGTCATCTCCGGCAGCAGGCGGGCGGAGTTGTAATCGCCGTCCACCGTGCCCGCGTCGGTGTAACGCGACAGGTCGGCAATGTGCGTGCCGAAGCCCAGCGTCAGATAGCGGTACTTGTCATGACCGTCGCGGTTCAGCCACGCCGCGACATCCTTCACCTTCAGGCTGGCGTCGGCGCTGATCGGATGCCATGTCGGCCAGGCCACGGCGCAGGCGCAGGTGCCCACGGCCGCGATCGCCAGCCCGATGATCGCCTCCTTGCGGAAGCGGTCAATCAGGTAGGCCGCCAGCAGCCCGACGAAGGGCAACATCATCACCGTCGCCCAGAAGGTGAAGCGCTCGAAGGTCAGCACGTAATAGGCGCGGCCCAGCAGCCAGCGCGGCACCGGCGTGGTCCCGCCCAGGCCGATCAGGAACGTCAGCCAGAAGCCGAACAGCAGCGGCCGCAGGCGGCGATTCGATGAGCCCTTGCCCAGCAGGAAGGGGAACACCAGCAGCAGCGCGCCGTAGGGCACCAGGAAGTAGTTCGCACCCCACTCCGGGTTGAGCAGGAAGTTGGAGCGGCTGGCGTGCGGGATCGGCACCTGCTTGATGGGATT
>DASUBK010000291.1:0-8706 GCA_035763305.1 Terriglobales bacterium
GGCAGGTGGCGAGCATCCGCACGGTGATGGGACCGTCGATGGTCAACAGCGAGAACGGCCTGCTGCGCGGCACGGTGTTGATGAACGTGCGCGGGCGCGATGTCGGCAGCTTCGTGGAGGAAGCGCAAAGCGTGGTGCGCCGGCAGGTGAAGCTGCCCGCGGGCTACTACCTCGAGTGGAGCGGGCAATACGAGAACCAGATCAGCGCACGACGGCGGCTGGAGATCGTGATTCCCATCGTCTTCGCGATCATCTTTCTGCTGCTCTACAAGACCTACAATTCGCTGCAGGAAGCGGCCCACGTCATCCTCGCGGTGCCCTTCGCGCTCACCGGCGGCGTCTTCCTGCTCAAGCTGCTGGGTTACAACTTCTCGGTGGCGGTCTGGGTGGGCTTCATCGCGCTGTTCGGCACCGCGGTGCAAACCGGCGTGGTGATGGTGATCTACCTGGAAGAGGCGGTGGAGCGGAAGAAAGCCGCGCTGGGCGGGAAACTTACGCCCGCCGCGCTGCACGAGGCGGTCATGGAAGGCGCGCTGCTGCGGCTGCGTCCCAAGCTGATGACGGTGAGCACCATCGTCGCCGGCCTGCTGCCCATCATGTGGTCCACCCGCACCGGAGCGGAGTTCATGAAGCCGCTGGCTACGCCGGTGCTGGGCGGCATGGTGAGTTCCCTGCTGCATGTCCTGGTGGTGACGCCGGTGATCTTCTGCTGGTTGCGCGAACGCGAATTGCGTAAGGCCGAAAAGACTCCCGCGGACGAAAGGTTGATCGAGTCGCCGGTCGCGGGAGATTAGGTCTCCTGCACGGAGGCGCTGATGCGGGCGGACGTTTCGCGTCAGCGTGGTTGATTCTGCCCGGATGAATTTCTGCCGGACGAAGTGCGTTCGCGCCACGACGCCGCTTGTCGTCTCGCCTCCGCATCGCCGGCGTCGGCAAGCTGGTCGAGCAGGACGATCATCTTGGCCGCGGCCGCCTGGGAGCCCTCGCGCGCCGGACGTTCCAGCCAGCGAATCGCGGCGGCAGGGTCGCGGCGAATGCCGATTCCGTCCGCATAACGAAAGCCGATGACCTCCATCGCGGGAACGAAACCGGCTTGAGCAGCGGCCTCGTAGTAGCGGGCAGCTTCCTGCGCGCTGGTGGCGACGCCGCGCCCTTGCGAGTACATGTAAGCCAGATTGGCCATCGCGGGCGCGAATCCGAGATGCGCCGCCTTGCGGAACCAGTGAACGGCTTCCTGATCGTGGCCCGGGGTGGAGGAGTTGGCGTACAGCGTTCCCAGGTTGTTCTGCGCGGTGGCGTCACCCTCGACAGCCGCGCGCGTATACCATCGCCGCGCCGCGCTTTCATCCTTGATTACGCCCGTTCCGCCGGCATACATCGCCGCCAGATTATTTTGCGCGGGCGGGAAACCGTGGTTGGCGGCGATGCTGTACCAGTGCACCGCCGCGGACAGGTCGCGCGCGACGCCATCGCCGCGTTCGTAGGCGAGCGCGAGGCGGTACTGCGCCTGGGCGACTCCCGCCTCCGCCTGGCGTTGCAAGTCCAGCAGCGCGCGGTCCGCAATCGAAGTTGGGGTGGCAATGGCGGTGGGTTGTTGCGCAGCCATCGGCGCCGCGGCCCACGCCAATAGGCACGACAGCACACACTTGGCCAGCATGCGCCCTCCAGGGCCGTTCCGGACGTGCCTCGACGGAAACGGCGGCGGCAACTTAGCCCAGGAGAAAGCCGGGGTCAACGCAAATTTGCGCCGACTTGCGTCAACAGCCGCCGCCACCAGGGTTCCGGCGCCAATGCCAGCGGCGCCGCAGCGCTCAGCCTGCGTGCAGCGTGATGTTGCGCAAGGGTTTCGCTGTCTTCGTGCGGTGAAGAATGGCGACCACGCCGGCGCATCCGCCAACAAGCGCCGCCCCACAGAAGCGCACAACCTCGAAGCAACCATGCTCCTCTAGGTAGTAGTTCCGCTCTGACCGACTCGGGCGGGACGCCTTCGGCGCGGAGCCAGAACTCAGGGAACTGTCGCGCGCGCTGCCGAAGGCGGAGCGGAGCCACCTGCGCAACGACAGTTCCGCGCCCTAGGCCCGGCTGCTGATGCTACGCCCTACTCCGACTCTCTTCGCCAACGCGTCTTCGCTCGCCCGGCCCTTCGTTCCTTCGCACCCCTCCCGGAAAGGAATTCCGATGTCCAGGTTGTACACACTGACTCTGTTCGCATGCTTGCTTGTGCCCACGCTCGCGCTGGCGCAGCCCGGAACCGGATCGCTCGCCGGCACCATTAAAGATCCCAGCGGAGCGGTCGTCTCCAATGCCACGGTCACCGCCACCAACGTGAACACGCACCTGACACGCACCGCCGCCACCAGCGGCACGGGCGGCTACAACTTCACCGCGCTGCCGCCCGGGACCTACGAGGTGCAGGCCACCGCGCAGGGATTCGCGCCCGTCAAGCAGCAGGTCGACGTCTCCGTCGGCGCCGCTGCCACTGCCGATTTGCAGATGAATGTCGCCTCCGCGGGAACCACGGTGGTGGTCGAGGGGGCCGCGCCCGAGACCGTGAACACCGAGAACCAGCAGGTATCGTCGGTGGTGACCTCGCAGCAGATCGCGCAATTACCCACCATTACCCGCAACCCCTATGACCTGGTGGCGCTGTCCGGCAACGTGCAACAGGACACCCAGGCGGGCATGGGCGACGGGCGCGGTGTCGGCTACTCGATCAACGGCCAGCGCTCCGCCTCCACCGACGTGATGCTCGACGGCGGCGAGAACGTGAACGCCTTCACCGCCACCGTCGGCCAGACCGTCCCCCAGGATTCGGTGCAGGAATACCGCGTGGTCACCAACGGCATGACGGCGCAGTACGGCCGCGCCTCGGGCGGCGTGGTGGACGTGGTCACCAAGTCCGGCACCAACGACTGGCACGGCAGCGTCTACGAGTTCAACCGCATCTCGGCGCTGGCCTCCAACACCTATTTCAACGTCGCCAATGGCGTCGACAAGCCGGTGTTCACCCGCAACCAGTTCGGCTTCTCTGTCGGCGGCCCCATCGTGCACGACAAGCTCTTCTTCTTCACCAACACCGAGTGGCTGCGGGTGCGCAGTCCGGCGGCGCAGATCACGCTGGTGCCCGACCCCGCCTCCATTGCGGCTTCCAGCCCGCAGACGCAGGCGTTTTTCAGCACCTACGGCAAGCTGCGTCCCGACATCCGCATGCTGGGCACGGTCACCGGCCCCGGCGGCTTTCTCCTGGACAAGGTGACCTACAACGCCCCCAACGATGCCGGAGGCGGCCTGCCGCAGAACGCGACCAGCTTCGTCGGCCGCATTGACTACAACATGACCGACAAGACGATGTTGTTCGGCCGCTACGCGCTGCACGACGAAACCGACGAGCCGGGTACGATCAATACCAGCCCGTACCAGGGATTCGAGACCGGCCAGACGCTGTTCGACCAAAACGCGGTGTTGTCCATTACCCACCTGTTCTCCAGCAATACCGTCAGCAACACCCGCTTCGTGATCAACCGCCTCAACGATGTGCAACCGCTGGGCGCGGCGCCGGTCGGACCCACGCTGTACATCACCAATTCCTCGGCGGCGCGCGTCGGCTCGACCAGAGTAGCGTTGCCCGGGTACAACGAGTACACGCCGGGTTCCGCCATCCCCTTCGGCGGCCCGCAAAACGTCGCCCAGGTGCTGGAAGACGTCAGCTGGTCGCACGGCAACCACACCTTCCGCTTCGGGGGCGCCTTCATCTATACCCAGGACAATCGTGCGTTCGGCGCTTATCAAGAGGCGGTGGAGGCGCTGGCAACTTCCGATCCGGGCGTCGGCTTCGACAACCTGCGCGCCGGCCAATTGGAGCTCTTCCAGGGCGCCGTCTTCCCCCAGGGCAAGTTTCCCTGCCCGGTGGACCTGGCCAGCGGCAACCCCATCGTAAGCCCGTCCTGCCAAGTGACGCTGCCGGTCGGCCCTCCGTCGTTCTCGCGCAGTAACCGCTACCGCGACGCCGCCTTGTACGGGCAAGACACGTGGAAGGTGACCCCACGCCTCAACCTCGATCTGGGATTGCGCTGGGAATATTACGGCGTGCAGCACAACGTGAACCCCAATCTCGATTCCAACTTCTACCTCGGATCGGGCAGCAACATGTTCACCCAGATCCGCAATGGATCGGTGCAGGTCGCTCCCCGCAGCCCGATCGGAGGGCTGTGGAACACCAACCCGGCGAACTTCGGACCGCGCATCGGCTTTGCTTATGACCTGTTCGGCAATGGCACCACCGCGTTGCGCGGCGGCTACGGCATCTCCTACGAGCGCATGTTCAATAACGTGAGCTTCAACGTGATCCAGAACCCGCCGAACTATGCCGTGCTGTCGCTGGAACCCGCGGACGTAGGCGGCACGATTCCGGTGACCACCAGCAATGCCGGCCCGCTGGCGGGCAGCGGGGGAACGGCTACCCTGAGTCCCACTTCACTGCGCGCCGTGGACCCGCATCTCAAGATCGCCTACGCCCACCAGTGGAACCTCACTCTCGAACGGCAGCTGGGCGCCGGCGGCGCGGTCGTCGACCTCACCTACAACGGCTCCCGCGGCATCCACCAGTACAGCATCTCCAACGTCAACGACCTCGGCTACGCTCCGCTGTTCCTGGGAGACACCGCCAACCTGCGCCTGAATCCGCAGTACACTCCCATCAACTGGCGTGCCTCGCAGGGCGACAGCTACTTCCACGGACTCACCGCCCAGTTGCGCGGACGGGTGCTGCAGCAGGCGGTCAACGTCTCCTACACCTGGTCGCACACCATCGACACCCTGAGCTCGGCGTTCAGCGACGAAGTGGTGAACAACGGCCTCGGCTACCTGGACCCGTTTCATCCCGGCCTGGACCGCGCCTCCGCCGACTACGACGCCCGCCACCGCATTTCCGCCACCCTGCTGCTGGAGGAACCCTTCTTCAAGAACAGCGGCAAACTGTTGCGGAACACGCTGGGCGGCTTCCAGCTGGCGCCTATCTTCACCTTCCACACGGGCTACCCGTTCACCGTGTTCGATTGCACCAACTCCATCGCGGCCTACAACTGCCCGCGCGCCGATGTCGCCGGCCCAGTCCCGGTCACGGGCAGTCCCGGCTCCGACCTCGGCGGCGACTTGTTCAATTACCTCAGCGTGCCGGTCTTCCCCGGCCAGTACGCGGGCCCGGCCAACATTCCCGGCACCAACACGCCGATGCCGATCACCGGCTCCAACCTGCCCACCTGCACTGGCCTGATGGGCGTGGGGTGCTCGTTCCCGTCGAACATGCTTCGCCGTAACAGCTTCCGCGCTCCCAGCGTGTGGAATTGGGACCTGGGGGTGTACAAGAATTTCAAGCTCACGGAGCGGGTCACGTTGCAGGCGCGCGCCGAGTTCTTCGACATTCTCAACCACAAGAACTTCTACGTGGTTGGCTTCCCCCTCGGCGGGGCCGACGTGAGCACCCTGGCCGGATCACCGGCCTGTGCCGCGGGGCCATGCTCGTTCAACGCGCAGGTGATGAAGGGAGGCTACGGCAATCCATTTGACGATCACCGCAATACGCAGCTGGCGATCCGCCTGACCTTCTGATCGGATCAACCCGCCGGCGCAAGTGGAGGCGCACTTCGCCGGCGGGAATCTTGACAGTTTGAGTTTCAGTTTCAGTGGCAGCGCCGAAACCGAAACTGAAACCGAACTGCTATGTCTCAAGCCTCTGCGCTGCTGGGCGCGCCGATGTACCAGCCTTCATCGCGCTGCATCTGTTTCAGCCAGCGATTGATGCTCACCTGGAGAGTGGCAGGAAGATCCACGAAGTGGACGCCGGCGCGCCCCTGAGGTTCGGCCCAGACCAACTGGCATTTCGATTCGATGGTGACGCCGCTGCCGGGCAGAACAAAGCGCATGTCAAAGGCGCCGGCCAGGCGGAAGGGGGTGCGAATCCCGTCCAGCGCGACTCCGCCTTTGCTGATGTTGGTGATGCGCGCCTCGAACTCGCCCTCGGCGGTGCGCAGTTGCGCCGGCACATCCACGCGCGCGCGGTAATAACGCTGCTCGGCTTCCGACAAGGTGCCCAGCGGCTCCGCACCGGGGCCGGCGGCCTCGCTGTCGAGGTGATATTGCTTGAGCTTGCGGCTGAGCGTGCGCCGCGAGATGCCCAGCTTCTCCGCCGCCATGCCTTGATGTCCGCCGACTCCCTGCAGGGTTTGCAGGATGGCGTTCTTCTCGATGTCGTCGAGCTTCGACGCCGAGCCGTTGCCCCGGCGTGAAGTCCCGGTGCCTGCGCTCAACTTGTCGAATGAGCCTGCCGGTACCGGAGCGGCCGCCTCGCCCGCAATCTCCGCCGGCAGATCGTCGACGCGCACCTCTTCGCCTTCCGCCAGGGTGGCCGCCTGCATCAGCACGTTGCGCAGTTCGCGAATGTTTCCCGGCCAGGCGTAAGCCCGCAGCCGCTCCAGGGCCGCGGACGAAAGCCGCATTCCCGGATGGCTGCGCGAGAGGAAGAACTCCGCCAGCGCGGCGATGTCGTCGGGGCGATCGCGCAGCGGCGGCACCCGCAGTTGAATCTGGCCGATGCGGTGGTAAAGGTCGCTGCGGAACCGGCCGCTGCGCACCGCCTCTTCCAGCGGCCGGTTGGTGGCGGCCAGGATTCTCACGTCCACCGCGACTTTGCGGCTGCCGCCCAGGCGGAAGTACGGTGCCCCGTCCAACACCCGCAGCAGCTTCACCTGCACCTTGGGTTCGAGTTCGCCGATCTCGTCCAGGAACAATGTCCCTTTGTCGGCGAGTTCGAATAGCCCGGCTTTGCTGGAGTCGGCGCCGCTGAATGCCCCCTTCTCGTAGCCGAATAACTCGCTTTCCACCAGGTGCTCGGGGAGCGCGGCGCAATTCACGTCGATCCAGGGACGGCTGGCGCGGGCAGAATGGTGGTGGATGGCGCGCGCAATCAACTCCTTGCCGCTGCCGGTCTCGCCGGTGATCAACACCGAAGCGCTGCCGCGCGCCACGCGCTCGGCCATCGCCACCAGCTTGTGCATCGGCTCGCTGCAAATGACCGCCTCCAAGTCGTGGAAGCGAACGGATTGCGCGCGGGCCGTGGGAGTGAGCATGGACCGTGTACCTTCTACGCTCCCGCCGGCGGGGAGCGACCGCGGAACGACACGCCGGACCGCCGCGGGGCCGGCCAGTAACACAGAATCTAATATCTCGAATATAACTGCGTACTTAGCTATGGTACCTGCTCAAGAGCCGCTATCCCAGTGACAAATAGGGCCCCGACAGCACCGGAGGCGGCGAACGTTAGTGCGGAGATCGCCCTGCCTTCAATGTCACCAAGGTGGGGGTAGAACCCCGCAGCGGCATGCGGGTCCAGCAGCCAGGCTTGCGCCATTTTGTCACCCGGTCTCAGAGCGAGGCGACAATGTGTCGCCGGCACCGCCCTCCTCGTATAATCTTCCCCTTTGTTATCAACAATTTGTGCTCTTTTTCGGTTTGGAAGCCGTCCTGCCTATACAAGGCCGAGCGCGAACCTCTGCGCACGAGGACCGACTGTATGAAGCGTCCGAAGAAGATTCAGAAGAAGAAAGCGTGGAGCGCCACATGGGGAGGGACCAAGCCCTTCCTCCTGCTGGCCTTCTGCCTCCTGCTTCTCAACCTACCGGCGATGGCCGAACGGGTGTCGCACGATCTGCAGGCAAAGGCCAATAGCCCGCAGCTGGTGAACGTGATCGTGCAGTACAAGAGCCATCCCGATAATGGGCACGTGTCGACGGCGAAGCGCCACGGCGCGCTGCTCAAGCAGCAGCACGATCTCATCAACGCCATCACCGTGACCATGCCGGCGAACCGCGTCGAGGAGCTTGCCGCCGCCGATCCGGAAATCGCCTACATCTCTCCCGACCGGAAACTGTCGGCCACCAGCTTCAGCGACGGCTTTGTCGCCGCCAACGCCGATGTGGTGCAGAACTACGGCTACAACGGCTCCGGCGTCGGCGTGGCGGTGATTGACAGCGGCATCGGCAGCAATGCCGACCTGCGCTATCGCGTGGTCTACGCGAAAGACTTCACCGGCAGCTTCACCACCGACGACCAGTACGGTCACGGCACGCACGTCGCCGGCATTATCGCCGGCAATGGCTCGCAGTCGAGTTGCGGTTCGTGCTTCCGCACCTTCATGGGCGTGGCGCCTTCGGTCAAGCTGCTCAACCTCAAGGTGCTCGACGCCACCGGCAGCGGCACCGACAGCGCCGTGATCAACGCTATCCAGACGGCCATCAACCTTAAGAACCAGTACAACATCCGCGTCATCAACCTGTCGCTGGGCCGCGGGGTCTACGAAAACTACCAGCAGGATCCCCTGGACCAGGCAGTGGAGCAGGCGTGGAAGGCCGGAATCTTCGTGGTCGTCGCTGCCGGCAACTACGGCCGCGACAACTCCAACAACAACAACGGCTACGGCACCATCACCGCCCCCGGCAACGATCCCTACGTGATCACCGTGGGCGCGATGCGCACCATGGGTACGCAGACCCGCGTGGATGACGTGATTGCCAGCTACAGCTCCAAGGGTCCCACGATGCTGGATCACGTGGTAAAGCCCGACATCGTCGCCGCCGGCAACCTGGTGACCTCGACGCTGGGCGCGAACTCGCTCCTGGACACGCTGTATCCCTCGACCCAGGTGCTGTACTC
>DASUBK010000292.1:0-3200 GCA_035763305.1 Terriglobales bacterium
GACCCTCGCACGACCGCGTAAACACTGGCGTTTCTTGGGGTCGAACCCGAGCATCGAAGATCGAAGAACGAAGAACCAACAACTACTTCAAAAGTTTCCCCGCCACCCGCCCCAGCATCCCGCTTACGAAGTCCTGCGTAAAGTGCGCGCCCATGCCCGGCCGCAGGCTCTTCCGCCACAGCGCCAGCGCCGCCAGCACCACGCCCTCGACCGCGATCAGCACCATGCGCTGCCAGCCTTCGTACCCGTGCGCCAACCCGAACACCACCGCCTGCGCCGCGACGCCCAGCCACATCGCTCCGAACAGCGCGCCGAATTGCCGCAGCAGGTACCCGCGGAAGATGAGTTCCTCGCAGAAGCCCGCAGTCGCGCATAGCACCGTCCACGCCGCGATCTCCGCCCCCGTCTGCGGCAGCAGCGCGTAAATCGACTTCTTCGCTTCCTCGATGTTCGCGCCCTTCGTCAATCCCAGCGCCAGGGCCAGCACCGCCAGCACCATGATGATGACGATCCACGTTCCGACCGCCAGCGCGAAGTCGAGCAGGAAATCTTCCGGCGTCTCCCACTTCCCGCCGATCACCTCGCGCACCTTCGTGCCGGTCTTGCGCATTCCCCATACGACATAGAGAACCATCAGCCACTCGACGATGATGGTCGGCACGTACATCGCCAATCGCCCGTGGCGCGTGATGGTGGCGCTCATCCGTTGCGACGACGTCGCCGACATCCCCAGGATGAATATGACCAGCAGCGCGGTGTGCCACCACGGCGCCACCCGCCGCAGCGCGCTCCAGGACGGCGTCGCGGGCGTCGCCGGTGCGGTCGAAAGAGTTGGGTCCATCGATTCCAATCGGCTCTCCTCTTCGTGCCCGCCCATCTTATAATGAAAGGTTTCCATCCCGCCGAGGAGCACTTTTATGCCTGACCTCGAAGAGGTTGTCATCATCTCGGGGTGCCGTACCCCGATCGGAAAATTCCAGGGTTCGTTGTCCGACCTCACCGCGCCGCAGCTCGGCGCCGTCGTGGTGCGCGAAGCCGTGAAGCGCGCCGGCATCACTGACCTCAACCAGGTCAACGAGTGCATCATGGGTAACGTGGTGCAGGCCGGCCTGGGACAGAATCCCGCCCGCCAGGCCGCGATCTTTGGCGGCCTGCCGCCGCAGGTCGGCGCCATGACCATCAACAAGGTCTGCGGCTCGGGCCTGAAGGCGGTTGCGCTCGCCGCCCAGGCCATCCAGACCGGCAACTGCGAGATCGTCGTCGCCGGCGGCATGGAGTCCATGACCAACGCTCCCTACCTGCTGCCCAACGCTCGCAAGGGCTACCGCCTGGGCAACGGCGCGCTCGTGGACTCGATGGTCAACGACGGCCTGTGGGACAAGTACAACGACTACCACATGGGCAACACCGGCGAGAACGTCGCCGAGAAGTACCACATTACCCGCGACGAGCAGGACGAGTACGCCCTCAGCTCGCATCGCAAAGCCGTCTCCGCCATCAAAGAGTGCCGCTTCAAGGCGCAGATCGTCCCCGTCGAAGTTCCCGGCAAAAAGAAGGGCGAGACCGTCCTCTTCGAAAAAGACGAAGGCCCGCGCGAGGACACCACCATTGAAGTCCTGCGTTCCCTGAAGCCGGCCTTCAAGAAAGACGGCACCGTCACCGCCGGGAATGCGCCCGGCGTCAACGACGGCGCCGCGGCCCTGGTCGTCACCAGCGCGGCCAAGGCGAAACAAATGGGCGCCAAGCCGATGGTCCGTATCGTGGCCCAGGCCACCAGCGGCGTCGAGCCCAAGTGGGTGATGATGGCGCCCGTGGATGCCGTCCGCCAGATCTGGAAGAAGACCGGCTGGAAGAACGAAGACGTGGACCTTTACGAGCTCAACGAGGCCTTTTCTGTGCAGGCGATGGCGGTGTCGCGCGAGCTGGGCCTCGACCCTGCCAAGGTGAACGTCAATGGCGGCGCTGTTGCCCTCGGTCATCCCATCGGCGCCAGCGGCGCGCGCGTGCTGGTCACCCTCATCTACGAGATGATCCGCCGCGACGTCCACAAGGGCATCGCCGCTCTCTGCCTCGGCGGTGGCAACGCGGTCGCCATGGCGGTCGAACGGTAGAGAAGAGTTTCGGAGGTTTCAAAGGTTTCGGGGTTTCACCTAACCTCCGAGCCCTCTTGAAACCTCCGAAGCCTGTCCGACTTCTTCACGCTCTTCAACCTCCGTAACCTTCCGTCTCGATGACCCTGCGGTAAAATCGCTCTTCCATGCCGCGCAAAAAGGAGGAGCAGAAACCGCAGCCAAAGCGGTATCCCGGCGACCAACTTCTCCCCGAGCGCTTCCGCCAGGTTCTCCACCTCGCCGATTCGACTTTTCCCGAAGAACTGCCGCCGGCCCTGCCCAGCATCAACGACACGCAACGAGTCTTCCACCCTCCGAGGCCGCCGCGCCTCACGCTGCCTAAGCCCGAGATACCCCGGCATCCGCCGGTGGCTCGCGGTCCCAAGCCTCCCAAGCGTCCCGCGACTCCCAAGTTTTCGACCGTCCCGAATCGCAAGCAGCGATGAACATAACGCCGGACTGCGCGCGAACTCGCGCGCAATCGTCGCAGTCTTCCTCACCAAATCAAACGAGGCGCGGGATCAATCCCGCGCCTCGTCGCTAACTCCTGACTCCTAACTCCTAACTCCTAACCGCTGACTACTGGATCTTCGCGTATTCCGCCTTCGCCTGCTCCACCAGCGGCAATCCCGGATCGGCGTCCTTCCACGCCGCCAGCACGTTCTGATAGTACTGCCGCGCCTTCGCCTTGTCGTTCAGCGCCACGTGGGCCCGCGCCGTGATCAGGGTGGCGAAGCGATTGTCGAACGAGGTGGCCATGTCCCGTCGCGACAGGGTGTACGCCGCCTCCTGGATCGCGTCGGCCGGCCGCCCCGCCAGCAGGTACGCCATCGCCCGCTCATTCCTCGAACTGCTGGAATAGCGGTCGTACGGCTTTTCGACTTCCAACCGCTCCACCGCCTTCGCTCCGTCGCCGCGACGGATATCGGCCCATGCCAGGATTTCGGGCACTGCCATGAACTGTACCGTGGTGTCGTCCGGACGCAACTTGCTCAGTTGAGCGGCAATCGCCTGCGCTTCGTTCCCGTCGCCGCATACAGCGTCCAGGTAGGCCGCCGGCGCTTGCTGGTAGATGGAGGCGTTGCGCGG
>DASUBK010000293.1:0-4058 GCA_035763305.1 Terriglobales bacterium
GCAACCCGCAGGAGATCACCATTCTCGAGTTTGCCCAGCGGATCCTGGAATTGACCGGGGCACGCACGCCGGTCAAGTTCGAGCCGCTGCCGCAGGACGATCCCAAGCAGCGCCGCCCTGACATCTCCAAGGCCCGGCGCCTGTTGGGTTGGGAGCCCAAGGTGGAACTGGCAGAAGGCCTGCAGCGCACGCTGGCATATTTCCAGCAGCAGGTCGCCTCATCGCAGCCTGCCTGATTTCGCAACTCCGCTCGGCACCGCTTATGGTTGGGCTTTGGCTTCGCGCACCAGTCTGCGGCCCGCTTTCACTTCCCTGCTGTCGCGATACCACGGCGCTTTGAAGCGAATGAGGTTGGCGGCGGCGCGCGCCGGCGTCAGCCAGGACACGGCAAACAACACCAGCGGCCGCGTGCTGCGCCGCTCCACCCGCTCGACGATGTAGCGATCGATCGCGTCCTCGCCCATTTGCCATGCCGTGCCGCCGACGGGGGTCACGAAGAAGTCCACCAGGCCGGTGCCGTTGGTGACCTTCTTGGCGTCCGTATCGTAGTAGTAGTAGCTGCCCTGCGCGCCGATGCTGGCCTCGCTGATCGGTCCCAACTTCCACTCCGCGCTCCAGAATGCCGACCACGCCATCGCCTTCATCCGGCTCTTCCAATACGGGCGGGACATGGCAAACTCCAGCCTGCGGCCGGCGGGATCGTTCTGAATGAAGGTGTAGTTGATCACCGCGCCCATGATGGGATGGCCGATGTAATCGCAGATGAAGGTGTCATCGTCATTCCAGCGATTGAAGCGAAAGCGTTCTACCGCGCGCATCCAATTCTGAAACCAGTGGCCGTGGAAGAACGCCAGGCGCACCCATTTGTTCATGGCGAGATTGCCGACGCTCTGGATGGTGAGCCACTCCAGCGCCTGCCCGGTGGCGGCGCCCCAGGCGACTCCGGGAGGGCGCGGACCGTTGGCGATGGCGGCCGTCGCTGGTTCCGTTCCGCCGTCGGCATCCGGCGTCAGGCTGGATTCCCAGGCGCTCGGGACGCCGCTGAAACGCACCGCCCCGGGGCTGTCCGGCAAGCGAAGGTCGGCCGCCTCGCCGGTGCTTGATATTGTGGTTTGTCCCCAAACCGTGCAGGCCGTCAAAATGACGACCGTAAAAATGACACGGCGCATAGGCCCTCTGGCCCCCTTGAGTCAGCCGGGCACGTAATCTCCTCGCCCTAGTTCTGATGCATCTCACCGCGCCGATGCTGGGCTGCATACCCTGGGAATCGCGAGCTGCCGTCCGGGGCAGCCGCTCAAAACCAGCCATCGGCAAGGGTTTTCGGGCAACCCCACAAATAAGCCGGCGCCAGAGTTGCGCGCGGTGCAGGAAGGAAGTACGCTTCCCTCACCATATCCCGGCTTCGGGCCCCGTTACAGGTTCAATGACCATGTCCTCTCCTTCGGCGAAGATGGCAGCCGCGCAACAGAACGCCTCCGCTCCCACGCTCCTGCTGGTGCAGGGGGCGGAGCAGCGCAACATCGCACTCGATCACTTCCCCTTCACCATCGGACGCAAGACGGACAAGGACCTGGTCATCACCGACTCGCGCGTCTCCCGCGACCACGCCCTGATTACCGCGGAGGGCGGCGATTTTTTCGTCGTCGACCAGGGCAGCCGCCATGGCACCTACGTAAACGGCGATAAAGTCGAGGGCAGGAAGAAACTGCAGCGCAACGATCGCGTGGACTTCGGCGCCCGCGATGCGGCCTACGTTATCTTCAATCCCGACCGGCCGCACAGCAGCGCCGCCGCCGAGTTCCTGAGCCAGATCTCCCTCATGCCGGTCTCCGCCGGCAGCTCCGACCTGGAGAAGCTGCGCCTCTTCCTCGAAGCCGCCCGCGCGCTCAACACCACCGGCGTGCTCTCCGATGTGCTGATGACGCTGCTGGAATCCACCCTGCGCCTCACCAAGGCGGAGCGCGGCTACGTCTTTCTGCGCGGCGACGACGGCAAATTGCGGCTTACGGCCGGACGCAACGCGAAGGGCGACGTGCTCACCGACGACAGCACCATCTCCCGCTCCATCCTGGACGAAGCGGCCAACATGGCGTCGGACTTCGTGGTCACCGATACCAGCGCCTCCAGCGATCTGGCCGGGCGCAACAGCATCATTGCTTACGATCTGCGCACCGTGATCTGCATTCCCCTGCGCCGCAAGGAAATGAAGGACAAAACCGCCGACAGCGGCGATGCGCGCACTCCCCAGGTCATGGGCGTGCTCTACCTGGACAGCCGCTTCGCGTCCAAGGACATTTCCGTCGTCAGCAGCGACATTCTCAAGGCCATCGCCCATGAAGCCGCCGCGCTGGTGGAGAACGCGCACCTGGTGCAGGCGGAAGAGGCCGCCAAGCGCTACCAGCAGGAACTCTCGATCGCCGCTTCCATCCAGCAGCGGCTGATGACGGTCAGCATTCCTGACGTGCCTTACGCGGCCGTGCGCGGCACCAACCTGGCTTGCAAGGACGTGGGAGGCGACTTCTTCGATGTCGTCATGACCGACCGTGGCCTCGCCGTGGTGGTGGCCGACGTTTCCGGCAAAGGTATTTCCGCCGCCTTGCTGGCCTCGATTCTCCAGGGCATGATCTATTCGCAGCTGGTGGCCAACGTTCCCCTGGCCGACATCGTCTCGGCCGCCAACCGCTTTCTATGCCAGAAAGTCATGGGGCAGAAGTACGCCACGGTGGTGATCTGCTGCCTGTCGGCGACGGGAGACCTGGAGATGGTCAATTGCGGCCATGTCCGGCCGGTGCTGGTCAACGGCACCCAGGTCGTCCGCCCCAAGGAATGTAATCTCCCGGTCGGACTGCTGGCGGTGGCGCAATTCGAGAGCACCAAGCTGAAGCTGGAATCCGGTGGACGGCTGCTGCTGGTGACCGACGGCGTCACCGAGGCCGAGGATTCGAGCGGCGAGTTCTTCGGCGACGATCGCCTGGAGCAGGCCGCCGCCGCTCCCCAGCCCTTCGAGACCATCTTCACCAACCTGCGCGCCTACTGCGGCTCCACCCCGCTCAACGACGATTGCACGATTTTGGAGCTGTGCTATAAGCAGCCGAACTAAGCGGCAGGTTCACGCCTTCGGGGAACCTTCGTGTCCTTCGTGTGAACCGGCCTATTCCTCTTACTTCAAGTACTTCGCCAGGAAGGCCCAGACCTCCTTGCGCGATTCGCGGGCCAGGGCGGTGTCGAGGCGGTTGAAGTGGTGGCCCCCGGGCGCGTCCTTGTAGATTTTGTAGTCGAACTGCTTTCCCGCCGCCTTGAGAGCGTCGATCAGGTGCTCCACCTCCATCACGTTCACATCCTCGTCATTGGTGTTGGAATGGATCAGCAGCGGCGTCTCCAGTTCCGCGGCGTGGAAGTAGGGCGAGCGCTTGCGGTACTCCATCGGATTGTCTTCCGCCTGTTTGCCGAGGAAGCCGGCGTAGATGTCACGATATCCCTGCGACTTGTATCCCATGCGCATGACGAGGTCGCTGACCGGGCAACCCGCGTAGGCGACCTTGTAGTCCTTGGGCCAGCGGAAGATGTTCATCAAGGTGTGGTAGCCGCCGTGGCTCCAGCCGATGATGCCGACGCGCTGCGCATCCACCTGCGGCAGGTTTTCCACCGCCCAGTTGCGCGCGTCGTGGGTGTCGTCGATCTCCGCCCCGCCGTAGTCGATCTGGTCGTAATACTGGCCGCCGTAGCCGGTGCTGCCGCGGTACTCGGGCGCGATCACGATGTAGCCCTGCTCCATCAATTCGCGCACGATGTGCGCGTTGAACGTGGTGTTGAAGTTTCCGTGCACGCCGTCGTGGGGAAAGACGATCAGCGGCGCCTTCTGCTTTGCCCCCAGCTTCTTGGGAATGAAGGTGTAGGCGTAGAGGATCATGGGATTGCCGGCGCCCTGGCCGGTGGGATTGGCCATGCGGATGGGCTTGCTGCTGGCGATCTCCACCTTATCCATGTCCGCGATGTCGGAGAGCATCCAGCGCCACATCAGGTCGTCGCTGGCCTTCTGTGCCTCCATCAACTGCTGT
>DASUBK010000294.1:0-15064 GCA_035763305.1 Terriglobales bacterium
ATGTGGCCGTCGCCGGTCCAGCCGATATAGTGGGCCCGTATGTTGTGCGGCTGCACCAGCCCCACCTTCGCCGGGCGCACCAGGAATCCGTTGGTGTCGTAGTGAACATCGGCGTCATCTTTGTTGAAGTGATAGCTGAACTGCGCGGTGTATCCCTTCCAGAAGAAATCCTGGATGTAGAGGTTGGCCAAGAGAACCTGCTGGTGGCGCGGATCGAAGGTATTGAGAAAGCTGTTGGTGTCCTTCTCCAGCAGGTAGAAGTAAGCCGCGTTGTATTCCAGGCGGTTGGACTTCAGGTTGCCGAAGACGCGCACGCCGGGCTGCTCTTCGACGAAGAGGAAGCCGCGAAAATCGCTGCTGAACTGCTGGATGCCGGCGCGAACCGAGATGAAGTCGTAATTGGGGCTCAGGTCCGCGAGCTTCTTCTCCACGAACGCTTCCTGCAAGCTGGCCTTGGCGTCCACGCGCGTGGCGCCGCGGCGTACGTCAATATTGACGATCCCCGTCTCCTGGGTGTGCAGGTAGTTGAGGTTGACCGCGGGAGTGACGCGGATGCGCCAGTCTACCGGCCGGTACGAAGTGTCGCCATGAAACAAGTCTCCGGTGAAGCGGAAGGTCTGAGTGACCAACAGTTCGCCGCCACGACCGAAAAACTCCGGCGTCCCGGGGCGCACGGTGCTGACGTCGCTGGCCACGGGCAGACGGCGGCCGTCCAGCAGCGTGTTGCTGGCGGCAGTAAAATTGAAAAAGGTTCGCTGCCCGATAATGGGGTAGTCGCCCTTCAGCTTATTGCGATTGAATGGATCCCACCAGTGGCGGGTCGTGTAGGGATACTCACCGGGACGGTTGTAGCGCCGCCACTCGGGCATCTCGATTTCCCAGCGGTCGGGGGTGCGGACGTACAAATGGGAGTCGCTGGGTGGCAATACAGCGGGCGCGGGAACGGCAGGAGCGCTTTGCGCCCGTGGCAGCTCCTGGTACCCACCGCTCAGTTCGGCCGGGGGCATAGGCGGCGGTCCCACGCCGCGCCATGGCTTTGAGGGCTCGCCGACCGCAGCCGCGAGTGTAACTGCCACCACTTTCATCTCGCCGTCGGCAACCGTAAACGGCTGGCTGCGATAGTGGTTCCAGCCTGGCGCCTCGGACGTCACCACGTAGCGCCCGGGCGGCACGTCGGGAATGCGTACGACGCCCTCGGCGTCGGCCTGGTAGCGGCGGTTCTGGCGCGTGGTTTCGTTTTCGACGGTGATCAAAGCGCCGGCGATACCGACGTTATCGGCGGCATGGACCCATAGGACCAGCGATGCCGAATGCGGCGACTGCTGGCGTGGAATTCGCTGCGGCGGCGTTTGCGCAGCCGCCGTGATGACACAAATCCATAGGGCCGTCCATGGTCCGAAGACTTGCATTATGCGCAGGAGCGCAATGTAACAGGTGCGGCATCGAAGAGCGAATGAGAAATTCTGCGGCGGCTCACGAGCGCGGGATGTCGGGTATATTGGTCGCACTTATCGTGATTTTCGACCCTCATTCCAGGGAATGGCCGTGCTGTCTCTTCCGGCACGCTGCGGCTGGCTGGGCTTTGGTCCTGCTCGCGCTGGCAGTCTCCTGCGGGGGACCGGCGACTCGGTCACCGCAGACGACCACGCAGGCCACCGGCGCCGGTCTCCTCACCGCCGCCGACGTGCAGGCGGTGGTGCAGAACGCCGGCCAATCCGTCGACGCGCCGATCGTTATTTCCGTCAGCGACCGCAGCGGCAACGTTCTCGCCGTGTTTCGCAAGACCGGCGCGCCGGCTACCGCTACGGGGAATTTCGGCGCGACCGTCAACGCCGACGACCTTGCCGTCTCGCTGGCGCGCACCGCCGCGTTCTTCAGCAATGATCAAGCGCCGCTCTCGTCACGCACCGTCCGCTTCATCAGCGCCTCGCACTTCCCCGCAGGAGTGGACAACACGCCGAGCGGCGCACTGTACGGCATCGAGAACACCAATCGTGGCTGCCCGCTGAACGTGGCCTTCCTTCCCGGACAATCGCTGCCTCGGGCGCAGGCACTGACCGGAGGGCCAGGACTGGGTGTTACCACGGGCAAGGCGGATGTATTGGACAGCGACCAGGCCGCGGTGAATCCCGGGGGCGTTCCCTTGTTTAAGGGCGGGCATCTGGTGGGCGGCGTCGGGGTCGCGGGAGCGTCGCCGGAGATCGCGGAATTCGCCGCCTATTCCGGCGCGGTGGGAGCGGGCTTTGGCGCGCAGCCGAATCCGCCGGGAGTCGTCATCATTGACGGCGTGGCTCTGCCTTTCGTGAACCAGACCACGCGGCCATCCGGTACGAATGCAGGCGCCGCGAGCGGTTCGTTCACGGTCGGGCCGATCGCCAGCCCGGCGGCGACGCCCGAAGGCGATCTCATCGCGCAGCGCGCGGGCAATGCGCTGACCGCAGCCGACGTGCAGCAAATCGTCGCGAATGCGGTGGCAACGGCCAATACAACGCGCGCGGTGATTCGCCTGCCCGACGGCTCGCGCGCACGCATGGCGATCGCGGTCTCCGATCTCGACGGCACGCTCCTGGCCCTGTATCGCATGCCCGACGCCACCGTGTTCAGCGTCGACGTGGCTGCCGCGAAGGCTCGCAACATGGTGTACTTCAGCAGCTCCGCAGGCGCAGCCGACCTGCCCGGCGTGCCTGCGGGAACCGCCGTCACCAATCGCACCATCGGCTTCGGCGCCCAGCCCTTCTTCCCGTCCGGGATCAGCAACAGCTCTCCCGGACCCTTCTTCTCGCTGTACGCCTACGATGTCGCACACCCGTGCAGCCAGGGCTCGCAAGCGGCGAATGCGAATCAGAGCGGGATCGTTTTCTTCCCCGGCAGCTTGCCGCTGTACAAGAACGGCGTGCTGGTGGGCGGGCTGGGCGTCAGCGGCGACGGCGTGGACCAGGACGACTACGTCGCTGCCGGCGGCGCAGCCGGCTTCGAAGCGCCGGCCGCGGTGCGCGCCGACCAGATCGTCATCAACAACGTTCGCCTGCCGTACCTGAAATTTCCCCGCAACCCCACGCAGTAGCGCGGCAAAATCACTTCAGGATTTGGGAATCGCAGAAAAATTGACCGCCGTGGTATTCCCTCCCGAAACGACTACGCCCACGCGCTCGCCCTTCCGCGGGACATAGCGTCGCGACCACAAGGCTGCAAAGGCAGCCGTGCCTCCGGGCTCGGCGGCGATGCGCACCGTGCGCCACAGCTCCTGTTGCGCCTGGGCGATGGCATCGTCGGGGACGAGCACCACCTCGCTCACCGACCTTTGCGCGATGGGGAACATCAGCGCGCCGACCTGCCGCGGCGCCAGGGAATCCGCGGCGATGCCGCCCGCGGGCGCGTCCACCGGCTGCCCGGCGCGCATGGCATAGGCGAGTGTGGGCGCCGCTTCCGGCTCGACTCCGATAACTTTGGTTTTGCCCGGACCCTCAGGATCGCCGTACCACGCCGCGATGCCGCCGATCAGCCCTCCGCCTCCGACCGCCACCAGCAGGGTGTCCACGCCTCCGCTCTGCTCGTCCAGCTCCATGGCCAGCGTGCCCTGGCCCAGCAAGGTTTCGCGTTGGTCGAAGGCATGGATCCGGAATGCACCTGACTCTTCCGCCCACGTCTCGCTCGCGGCCAGCGCATCGGCGTAGCGGTCGCCACCGACTACCAGCGTGGCGCCGTAGCCGCGGATCTTCTCCACCTTCGCCGGCGAAGAAACGGTAGGCACGAAGATGCGCGCCGGAATTCCAAGCTTGCCGGCGGCATACGCCACCGCCGCTCCGTGGTTGCCGCCGGAGGCCGCCACCACGCCAACCGGCGGGATCTTGTGCGTCAGCAGGTTGGTGAACGCGCCCCGGGTTTTGAAGGAGCCGGCGTGCTGGCAGAGTTCCAGCTTGAAGATCAAGGTGCAATCGGCCAGGCCGAAGTCGGCGCCGCTGGTCTCCAGGATGGGCGTGCGGCGGATACGCGGGCGGATCAGGCGCTCGGCTGCGGCGATGTCGCTGCGGGTGATGCCCGGAGTTCCGAAGGCAGAGGGTTTCATCGCAGCGTGGCTCATTTCTTTGCCGCCGGCTTGCTCGCCGCGTAGTCGCTCGCACCCATCAGGTGCAGCGAGACGTACGGCTCATCGCCGACGACCCAGCTATCGTGGCCGGGCGCGATATAGAAGATGTCGCCCGCCTTCATCTCAATGACGCGGCCGTCGTCCATGGCGGCGGTCGCGCGCCCCGAGACCACCAGGCCGACGTGCTCCACCTCGCAGCTCTTCTTCCCGGCGGAGCGGCCGACGTGTTCCGACCACTTCCAGCCCGGGGCGTAAGTCGCCCGCCCGATGGTCATGCCGGCGATGTGCACGACCTCGAAGCGGCCCTTCTCGAAATTGCGCACTTCGTCGGGCTGTTCGAAGCGCTTGAGGATGACTTCCAGCATGCATGCCTCCGTCTGGCGATCAGGCAACACTCCGCTTTCGGCGGCGCAATGCTGATGATATCGCGTGCGTCTCTCCTGCGATCACAGGCAAGGGGAATTCCGTCCCAGATGCGAGAGTCGCCGCCATACTTCCAAGCGGGTCGCGCTGGGGTGAGGAGCCGGTCGAGGTCGACCGGCCCTCAAAATTCCTACATGAGGGATTGCCGGTCGAGGTCGACCGGCCTCCAGTTGCCAATCCTGCTAGTTGGCGATGGTTTCCAGGAACGGATCCGTTCCCAACCAGCAATCGGCGAGTGACCGCAGATTCTGGCGATAGGTGCGGGTCGCCTTGTGTTCCTGGCCGCCTTTCATCCGCACCATGAATTCGCCATTCGACAAGGGCCGGATCTCGTCCACGCGGCTGGCATTGACCAGCGCGGAGCGGTGGATGCGCACGAAGCCCAGACGGCCGAGTACCTCTTCGGCGACGGAAATGGATTCGCGCAGCAGATGCGAACCGCTGTCGCACACCAGCTCCACGTAATTTCCTTCGGCCTTCACGATGGCCACTTCCGCGACGCGAAGGAAGACAATCCTTCCCTTCTCCTTGATGGCAATGCGGCGGGCGTCCGGCCCGGCAGCGCGGATTCGCGCCGGCGGCGCGGCATGGCCGGCCGGCGTCGCTGGGCTCGGCTCGAGGAGATGAGGTCGTTGTACTTCAGGAAAACCGGAGAGTTGTTCCGCTTCGCTACGACGTTGTGGAACGGTTAGCATGCTTTCTCACCCCGTTATTCGGCCGCCGCCGCATGGTTCTACTGTGGCCCCGGATGCGAGCGAACGCTTCGCCTGGCATAAAACTGTCGTCGTTACTTCGTCTGCCACGCTGCTGCTCGCGGGTCGCGACGCCCGACTTGGCATCAGTGTCGCCGAAATAGTGGTCTTGTAAAATATCCATTTGTGCGGTTTTCGATATGACCATTATGATGGCGGGAGCATGAAGAAAGTATCGTCCGCCCTGCTGCCCACCATCGCCATCGACCGCAAGGCGTCCACCCCGATCCACCGCCAGGTGTACGAGCGCTACCGCGCGGCGATCGTGGAAGGCACCCTGCGCCCCGGCCAGCGAATGCCCTCGACCCGGCTGCTCGCCACCGAGTTGGGTGTGTCCCGGATTCCGATCCTGAACGCGTATGCGCAACTGCTCGCCGAGGGTTATTTTCAGAGCCGGGTGGGCGCGGGAACGGTAGTTTCGCTCGACGTCCCGGACCACGTCTCGCTGGTTCAGCCGCGCCGCACGTCGCAACCGCAGCCGGGACCACGGCCCGTGGGCCGGCGCCCTGTGACTCTGCCACTGCCCCTGGGCAGGAATCTGCCGCGCGGCTCGGGCGCGTTCGTCGTCGGGCAGGTGGCCTCCGACCAATTTCCCTTCCAGGTGTGGAATGGGCTGGTGAGCCGCTATTGCCGCAGCCCGCGCGGCCAGTCTCTCGATTATGGAGACCCGATGGGATCGCGCCGCCTGCGCGAGGCGCTTTCGGAATACCTGCGCACCGCGCGCGGCGTTCGCTGCGAAGCCGACCAGATCATGATCGTCAGCGGCTCGCAGCAGGCGCTGGACATTGCCTCCCGCGTGCTCCTGGATCACGGAAGCCGCGTGTGGATGGAAGAGCCCGGCTACCGTTTCGCGCGCGGCGTCCTTCGTTTGAACGGTTGCGAGATTGTCCCGGTTCCCGTGGACCCGGAGGGATTGAACGTGGCTGCGGGCATCCAGCGCTGCCGCAAGGCGCGCGCCGCGCTGGTCACTCCCTCGCACCAGTACCCGCTGGGCTACACCATGAGCGCCTCCCGAAGGCTGCAACTGCTGGATTGGGCCGAGCGCACCGGCGCCTGGATCATCGAGGACGACTACGACAGCGAATACCGTTACGAGAACATGCCCATCGGTTCCCTGCAGGGCATCGATCGCAACGCGCGCGTGCTCTATGTCGGCACTTTCAGCAAGGTGCTGGGTCCCGCCTTGCGCCTGGGATACCTGGTTATTCCCAACGATTTGGCGGGCCGATTCCTGGAGGTGCGGAGTTCGATGGACATCGGCCCCGCTACTTTTTTCCAGGCCGTGCTCGCCGACTTCATCCGTGAAGGGCATTTCTCCCGCCATAACCGCCGCATGCGCATGCTGTACGGCGAACGTCGCACGCGGCTGATCGAATGTCTTCGCGAAGAACTTGGGAGCGCGGCGGAAGTGCTCGGCGGCGAGGCCGGCATGCATCTTTCCGTCACCCTCAAGGGCATTCGCGACCACGAAGTAGCCCAGGTCGCCGCGCAGCGCAAGCTGTGGCTTTCGCCGCTCTCCGCTTCGTACTGCGGAAAGCCGCAACGCCAGGGCTTCATCCTCGGCTTCGGCAACGTCCCGGTGAACGAGATCGAACCGGCGGTTCGTCAGCTTCGATCCGTTCTCCGGACGTAGGTCGAGTTCGCTCTTCTCGGCTTAGCGCGCCAGCGCGTCGCGGTTTGCCTTGGCCCAGTTACTGTCTTTGGGAACAGCCTGCAGCGGCGGCCCACCCTTGGTGCCGCAGGCGCAGGGTCCTTCCGTCTTGGCCATGGTCATGCAGGAGCACGACCTGTCGCGCAAGCAGGCGCAGACGTAGACGACATCCTCCTTCTTTTTCTTTTCCTTCTTCGCGGAGCCACTGCTGGAGGCAGTCAGCGCCAGGAGAACCACGATGAGAGACGTACATGTGAACCGGATCAGTTTTCGCATGAGCTTCACTCCTAAGCCAACGGTGGCATGGGACCCCAGTTCGCTCAATCACCACTTCGTACCAAGCGCATAGAGCCATTGGAAAATGCCGGGAGCACTTGCGTGCTCCCGGCGAAAGGAAATCAGGAGGTTGAACGACATTTTAGAAGCTGGCGCGGATACCGAATTCCATGGTGCGCGGGCCGTTGCGCTGCGAGTTCAGCACGCCCCACGAGCCGGGAACGTCGGTCTCCATGCTGGGATCGTTGAAGATCAGGTGGTTGAACACGTTCTGGAACATCATCTGCGCTTCCAGGCTGAAGCGTTCGGCCACACGGATGTTCTTGCGGACGCTGAGGTCCACGTTCCAGTAGCCGAGCCCGCGCATGCCGTTGAAGGTGGCGCGGAAGTTGTCCACACCCAGGATGGGGTTGCGGAAGTTGTTCCATATGGCGTTCGGATCGGAGTAGATGTTGAGCTGGGCATTGGCGATGGTGCCGGCCGTGTCCACGCCAACTCCATTGGTTCCCGCAACACCGGAGTGGATCCCGGCGGCCGGGATTTTTCCGCTGTTGGAGACGCAATTCTCGTTGGTGAAGAAGTTCTGGCCGTCACCGGCGCCGAATGCCTGTGCGTCGGTCACGGTGTTGCAGAACAGCGGCGAGCCCGTACCGGTGGTGAAGACCGGGGCGAAGTTCCACCCGCCCAACAGCCGTCCCAGCAAGCCCTGTTGCGACTTGTAGAAGGGCGGCGAGTACACCAGGTAGGCGTTGTAGACCAGCTTGCGGTCAAAGGGCTGCAAGCCGTACATGTTGTCGAGGTTGAAAGGATCGTTGGGCGTGATCTCGCTGGAGGCCTGCACCACGCCGTCGGTGCCGAGGGCCTTGCTCCAGGTCAGATTGGATTGCGCCGACAATCCCTTCCAGTCGGCGAGACGAAGGGAGACGAAGCCCCCATCGTAACGGCCGTGGCCGAGGGACGCAGTGTCGCCGACGCCGCCCGAGATCTGGCCGTTGGCGCCGTTGGCCGAGCCCGGGATGGGCGTGTTCAGCATGGTGCGGGGGAAATTGAAGTTCCCGTTATCCAGGCTGCTCCACATCGACCACACCTGCTGGTTTTCGAAGCGGCTCAGCTGCTTGTCCACCACCGCTGCCGTGCAACTGGTGTAGCCGACGCAATACGCCGGCGCGATGGCTGCCTCGAAGAACGGCTGCACCGGCAAGGAACTGATGTACGCCGTGTAACCGGCGGGATCATCTTTCTTGCTGGGCACGGCCGCGCCGCAACCGGCGTAGGTCAAGCATCCCAGGGCCGTTTCCACGTTGGCATAGGCGTGCTGGAACTGCTGCCCGCCCATGGTCATCATGTACGGCACCCCGTTCACGTTGACGCCGTAGAACTCGTGACGGATCAGGCGCCCGATGTAACCCACTTCCAAGGTGGTGCGGGTACCGATCTGCCGCTGGATGGTGAAGTCGATCGAGTCCACTTCGTTGGGGCGGAAGTTGGGGTCGAGGGACGATCCCGCCGCCGCCGCGGTGTTGTTCACACCGGGGTAGAGCGGTTGGGGAAGGGTGGGAGTAGCGGCCGGAATCGGCGCGGTCAGCCCGTCCGGACCAACGCGGAACACGGTGCTCACGTTCAGCGGCTGCGACGCGTCGCAGGTGGCGTTGGACAGCGCGTTGCGGCACTGCACCGCCTGCATCAGGCCCGTGCCCAGCAGCGGAACCAGCACCTGGTTCACGCCGTTGATGCGGCCATAAATTCTGCCGTAACCAGCGCGGAAGACAGTGCTGTCCTTGCCGAACAACCGCTCCGCGAATCCGCCGTCAAAATGCGGGTTCCAGGCGGCGGCGATGCGCGGGCTGAACTGGTGGTAGAAGGGTTTATAGGGATACTTCAGCCCGGGACCGGTGTTGCCCACCAGGGCGAAGCCGAGGTAGGGGTTGTACACCTGGCCTTGCAAGGCAGCCAACTGCTTCTGCTTGTCGTAGGCCTGGATGTCGAGCTGCTGGCCGCTGGAGTCCACCAGTTCGACCTGGCGGCCCTGCACGTCGACCGGCGGCATTTCCAGCGCCCAACCCAGACCGTAGGTCAGAGTGAACGTCGGCTTCATGTGCCAGGTGTCGCTGAAATAGACGTTGTAGAAGGGGATGTGGCTCTTCTCTTCCGCGTGCGTGAAGGGAGGCAGCAGATGCAGGTCCTGGCCGGCGCGCACGTAGACAGTCTGCGCGTCGGTAACCATGCCCAGCACCGCGGCTACGTCCCGGCCCCAGGTGCTCGCCGATACGCCCGAGGGCGCCGCCATCGCGGACATGTCCACGTTGCCGGCGCCGGCGGAATCGCCCAGCTGATAGGTATCGGTGTAGTTGATGCCGCCGCCGTTGTCCGAGCGCTGGTGCCACTCGGTATTGCGCTGGTAGGCGCCACCGAAGTTGAAGAGGTGATTGCCCTTCAACATGGTGAGGTCGTCGCGGAAGAAGTTGTCATGCCCATCCCAGAAGCGGGTGCGGATGGACTGAGCGTTGAGGTTGTAGGGCGCCAGCACGGTGTTGATACCGCCCGATTCGCCGAACGGTTCCAGCGCCCCGCCCAGCCCGGCCAGTTGCGGCGGCGCATCCAGCGAGCCCCACTGCCAGAAGTTGCGCGTCAGGCTCCAGTGGAAATCGTTGGTGGTGTTGGGAGTGATGTTGGTGGTCATGCCCGCGGTCACGAACCACGGCACCGACGGGCGGCTCGCGGTGGCCGCCGGAACGCCCAGCGTATCGCCGGGGAAGAAGCCGCCGATATCCACCTGGTTGGTGACCGCGCGGGTCAGGTGGTAGTAGCGGTAGCTGGACATGAAGTGCCACTTGGATCCGAAATCGTGATCCAGGCGGGCCACCAGGAAGTTGTCGCTCGACGGCAGAGCGATGTTGGCCTTGTAAGCGACTTCGTTGACTCCGTCGCAGCGCGCGCCGGAGATGCCGGTGCAGCCGGGGTCAATGTTCGCGCCCGTCGGCGCCGGCTCGTACTGGTTCCACATCTGCTGCACCACCGGGCTGATGCCGATGCCGCGCGGATCCAGTGTCTTCAGGTTGTAGGTCTGCATCACGCCGTTGGCGTCGGGGAAATGCAGAATTCCGTTGCGCATGTCCGCGGAGGGAATCGAACGCGAGAAGGTGCCCGCGTTGGGATAGCGGAAGCCCTGGTAGTTGGCGAAGAAGTAAGTCTTCCCGCCCAGCAGGTTCTTGTTGATGATGGGACCGCCGCCGGCGCCCCCGAAGCGGCTGTAGTGATAGCTGGGGTTCGGCGTCGCGGTGAGGTTGTTGTCCCAGGTGTTGGCGTTGAAATTGTTGTCCAGGTAATACTCGTAAGCGGTGCCGTGCCAGGTGTTGGTGCCGCGCTTGGTCACGATCTTGGTTTCCGCGCCCGAGGAGCTGTTGAAGTCGGCCGTCTGGTTGGCTGTATTCACCTTGAACTCCTCCACGCTGTCGGAAGGCGTCGGCACCACGCCGGAGGGCGTGTTGAACGCGCCGGCGCGCGCGCCCGAACCGGACAGACCCGTCGGGTCGCCGCCGAAACCGCCGGTGTAGACCGTCATCGAGCCGTCCATATCGCTGGTGTTCTGGCCGCCGTCGAGGCTGAAGCTGGCCTGGTCCATCACCGTGCCGGCCACGTTGCCGTCAGGGCTGACGCCGGGTTGCAACGTCATGAACGTGCTCACGTCGCGGCCCAGCGTGGGCAGCGACTCGAGTTGGTTGCCGACCACGGTATTGCCGACGGTGGCATTCAGCGTCTGCAGGTTGGCGGTCGACGTGCCTTCGACAACGACTTCCTGGGTCGCCTGCCCGACCTGCATCTGCACGTTGGCGGTCAACTGCTGACCGACCGAGACGACCTGGTTGGACACTTTCGTCGCCGAGAAACCCTGCTTCGTCACCGAAATCGCGTAGGTGCCGGGGTTCACGGTCGAGATTACGTAGCGGCCTTGGTCGTTGGTGGTGGTGGTTCGGCTTAAGCCGGTGGCCGCGTCACTGATACTGACGGTCGCTCCGGGGATCACTGCCCCCGAAGGATCGGTCACCGTGCCGACGATGGTGCCGGTATTCACTCCGACCTGCGCCCTTGCCATTGGCGTGTTGCCGGCGAGCAGCAACAATGCCGCAAGCGCGAGAGCGAAGGCCCGCATTGTGTATTTCCACTCTTTCATACAGGGCATCCTCCAAGACGATCTGCCGAGGAATATGGAATGGCGCGTCTCTCCGCGGGCACACCACGAGCGCAGCGACAAGTTGCCCTTGTCGCCTCGCGATACAAATTGCCTGCGCGGCGAAATACCCCAATCCTGATCCCTGGAGTGGCACTTCACACGCCATCCGCGCGTGCCTGTGCTGGATGTGGTACGGGTTTGTTACGAATCCGGTGCTCGCCGATTCGTGTTCGCCGCGGCGAGTGACCAGAAATCTGCGCCTACAGTTTTTGAAATTTGTCGCGCAGGTTGGAAGCGGGGAAATCTATGACATGCCATAGATCACGACGAAGCCGTCTACGAAAAACGAGAGCGGAACATGGTTTCGGTTGCAAGACGCACCGCAACACGGGAATGCGCGTGGGGTTTGAAAACCCAGGATGCGGGTTGCTGTTCCGCGACACTTCGTCTAGCATGAAACTGTGCATGCGCATCCCGACCTCGCGGTTTCGGAGATTGCGGCGGCTATCGGCGAGCCGGCGCGAGCTCGCATTCTCTACAGCCTGCTCGATGGTCACGCCCGCACCAGCACGGAGCTGGCGGCCATCGCCGAGGTCAGTCCTTCCACAGCCAGCGTTCACCTCAGCCGCCTGCAATCCGCGCGGCTGATCCGCGTCGCGTCGGAGGGAAGACATCGGTTCTACAGCCTGGCGGGAGCGAAGGTCGCCAATGCGCTGGAGGGGCTCAGCGTGATCGCGGGCTTCTCCGCGGGCAAGTTCGTTCCCACCACGCCGCAGGGCCTGCGGTCGGCGCGCACTTGCTACGACCACATCGCCGGCAGGCTGGGCGTGCTGCTCCACGACCGTCTGCTGGCTCTGGGATGGATCGCGATCGAGGCGGGCTCCTCCGGCAAGAGATACGAGGTGACATCCGCCGGAGCGCGGGCCTTAGAGTCGCTCGGCGTGCGCGTCGCGGAACTTCGCCCGCTGCGGCGGAAGTTTGCCTACGCGTGCCTCGACTGGAGCGAGCGACGGCCACATATCGCCGGAGCTCTGGGGGCCGCGCTGCTGGAGTGTGCCGTCAAGTGCCGCTGGGTGGTGCAGGACTTGGACAGCCGCGCGTTGCAGATCACCAGCAGCGGCCGGCGGCAGTTGCTGGCCCGCTTTGGCCTGCGCCTCGACGCCGCTTGAACAACCTCACTTCCGCGGCATGACCGTGGAGGAAGAACCACGGATTTCGCGGATCGTCGCCGATTACCCTGTTGTATCGCGGAAATCCGCGGTTCGGGTTTCAAGCGCGCTTGCTCAGATTCCCTCCGCCTTAATATGCCTTGACAGGTATATTCCATCAGGAGTATATCAAGAGCGTGGAATCCGCCTTTGAAGTCATTGCCGAGCCGAACCGCCGCGCCATCCTCAGCCTCCTGGTGTCTTCCCAACGGTCGGTGGGAGAGATCGAGCGCCGGCTGCGTATGCCGCAGCCGACGGTCTCCAAGCACCTGCGAGTGCTGCGCGAGGCCGGCTTCGTGGAAGCCACGGTGGACGCCCAGCGCCGTCTGTACCGGCTGCGGCCGGAACCGCTGCAGGAAGTGGATGCCTGGCTCGACCAGTTCCGCCGCTTCTGGTCCGCTCATTTCGATGCTTTGGAGCGCCACCTCGACCGCATGGAGCAATCCCCACAGAAGAAGAACAAGGACGGGAAAAAACGATGACCAATCGTGAGCAGTACGCCCCGGGTCCGGCCGGCGGAGCGCGGGTGCAAAAGGACGGAGACAAGTGGACGCTGGTTGTCGTCCGAGAACTGCGCCACTCGCCGGAGAAGGTCTGGCAGGCGCTCACCGACCCGGCACATCTGCGCCAGTGGGCGCCCTTCGACGCCGACGGGAGCCTGGGTACGGCGGGCGCGAGGGTGAAGCTCACCACCGTGGGAGCGCCGACGCCGCTGGTCTCGGAAACAACGATCACGCGAGCCGAGCCTCCCCGGGTGCTCGAGTACAAGTGGGGCGGGTTCGACCTGCGGTGGGAGCTCGAACCGTCCGGCAGCGGCACGCGCCTGACGCTCTGGCACAACATCGATCGCCGCTTCATCTCCATGGGCGCCGCCGGCTGGCACATCTGCCTCGATGTGCTGGACCGCCTGCTCGCCGGTCAACCGCTGGGGCGGATGGTCGGCCCCGAAGTCATGAAGTTCGCCGGCTGGCAGCGCTTGAACGCGGACTACGCCAACCAGTTCGGAATCGAGGCGACCAACTGGCCGCCGCGGGCGGCTCAATAATCGTGAAACAAGGAGGGCTGGGAATCATGAAAGATGCCACTCAACGCACAATTTTTCGTTGGATTCACATCATTCTTGCCATTCCGATCCTGGGCTATATTTACAGTCCCTTTGAAAACATCCCGCAGTACGCGCCTGCAACCCGGTTCGTTTTCGTTCCGGTACTGGTGCTTTCGGGATTGTGGATGTGGAAAGGCCACGTCGTTCGCCGCTATCTTTCGAAACGAGCGGCGGCTGGTGCCCAGGTGTCGTCAAGCCTGTGATCTTTGATGCCGGGGCAGGTCGGAATCCGGTTTGGGATCAATTTTTTGATCGCGTGAGAAAGCATGGCAAAAGCATCTCTTTCCAAGAAGCAACACGAAGAATTACTCGGCGCACTGCAAGCGCGCTTTGCGAAGAACATGGGACGCCATCAGGGCTTGGAATGGGCCAGGGTGCAGGCAAAGGTGGAAGCGAGTCCGGAAAAACTGTGGTCGCTCCACGAAATGGAACGGACCGGCGGCGAACCGGACGTCGTAGGCCAGGACAAGGGCGAGTTCATCTTCTTCGACTGTTCCGCCGAAAGTCCTGCGGGCCGCAGAAGCCTTTGCTATGACCGTGAGGCGCTGCAATCAAGGAAGGAAAACAAACCGAAGAATAATGCCATGGATCTGGCAGCCGCCATGGGCGTCGCGATCTTAAGCGAAGAGCAATATCGAGAGTTACAGAAACTCGGGAACTTTGATACCAAAACGTCGAGCTGGGTGAAAACACCGCCCGCCATCAGAAAACTTGGTGGCGCCCTCTTTTGCGATCGCCGCTACGATACCGTCTTCGTCTACCACAATGGCGCCGAGTCTTACTACGCCGCCAGAGGGTTCCGTGGCTCTCTAAGGGTCTAGATCGCCCCTTTCCGCTTCGCCGGTGGAGCCAAATTAAATATCCCTCCTGCTGTCGTCTTCTTCTCTCCTTTTCCGATATCCAGAGTAGAAGCTGAACGTGGGGGACGAGCCGGCATCCGATCCTGGGCGGAGCCCTGCCCGCTCAGCGGCCGTGCTGCGAGCCCCGCGCGTTCGCTGGAGGGGCGAATGAAAGCAGCACACCCAAACCTGAGGATGGCGTTGCGGACGCTGGCGGCAGCCGTGGTGCTCGCAATCGCAGCGCAGGCGCAGGTTCCTGCCACGAGTGCAACCTGTGACCGAGGGGACATCACCGACGCGCACGACACCACCCGCTTCAATCCGGAGTGGGCGCCCATCAACGTAGACGCGGCCCATCCCCTGCCCAACAACCTGCCCTCGATCCTCGAGGGCAAGGTGGCGCCGGTCCCTGCGACCGAGAACCAGAATTCGCAAGCGCCGACCGAGGTGTCGGAGGAAGAGATTCCCTGGAACCACTACACCCACGACTACACCTTCAAAGTGGTTCCCGATCCCAGGTTCAAGGACCTGCTGGCCTCGTGGAATCGTTTG
>DASUBK010000295.1:0-5823 GCA_035763305.1 Terriglobales bacterium
ACCCTGCCCATCTATTTCCGCGGCCGCATCGCTAAGTTCCTGCGCACCTTTCCCCAGGGGGAGCGCGGCGACCGCACGGTGCTGACGCATCCGCTGTCGCTGACCGCCATCGCCTTCGTGTTCACCGCCGCGCCCGCCTACCTGCTGACCAAGGTGATCGGCAAGAACCTGGAGAGCCTGTACGTGATGGCGACGTCGCTGATCGTCGGCGGCATCGTGATGTGGATCGTGGACGCGATGTTCGGCGCGCCGACTAACACGTGGGTGCAGGCGCCCGCGCCTGCACAGGCGAGCGCAGCTCGCCAGGGACTCGGTGCGGACGCTCGCGCATCCGCCGCACAGGCGGGGGCGCCTGTCCCCACGCCATCCCGGGCGGCTGTCGGCTACGCCAACACCACGGAATCGGTCGAGGACATGAGCCTCCGCCAGGCCATCTGGATCGGCTGCTGCCAACTGCTCTCCGCGGTCTTCCCCGGCACTTCGCGCTCCATGGCCACCATCGCCGCCGGGCAAGTCGCGGGCATGACGCGCGCCTCCGCACTCGAATTCTCCTTCCTGCTCTCCATCCCGACGATGGTGGTCGCCACCGGATACGAATTCCTCAAAACGCTGCACCACAAGGCCGGCGCCACCGACATCGGCCGGGCTCCCGTCAACTCGCAGGAGTGGGCCATGCTCGCCATCGGCTTCGTGGTGTCGTTTATCGTCGCCTACGCGGTGGTGGTGTGGTTCATGAACTGGGTGCGCAAACGCGGCTTCGTGCCCTTCGCCGTCTATCGCATCCTCTTTGGCGCCCTGGTGCTGTTCCTGGCCCTGCGCCGCTAAAAGGTAGGCCCCGGCGCCCTCGCCGGGGCTGCCGCATACATTTCCCGAATCTACGCCGCGAGGGCGCCCTCGCCCGAGCGCCCATTCCGCAGGTCATTCGGCCATGTCGCTTGCCCCTAACTACTAACTCCTAACTCCCCTGATTCGTGCCATAATTCCTTTGCTCTGGCGTCCAGCCCGTATGGCTGATGGTGCCCCACATCTGCGCAGCCGATGTGGGTGAATTGTCGTCCATGCGGAACGATCGCCTATGAAGTTCTTCTCCCGGCTCTTCACCCCGACCAACAACCGCCGGCTCAACGAGCTGATCGGTTTTCTTCTGCTGGTCTCCGCGCTCCTCCTCTTCCTCGCGCTGGCTTCCTATTCGCCGCTCGATCCCTCGCTGAACACCGCCTCCAGCCCCCTGGCTTCGCGCCCCGCGCGCAACTGGATCGGTCTCGTCGGCGCCTACGGCAGCGACTTGCTGCTGCAAGGCTTCGGCATCACCGCGTTCCTGCTGCCGGTCTTCCTGACCCTGGTCGGACTGCGCTGGTTCCGCTCGCGCAAGATCGAATCTCCGGTGGCGCGCACCCTGGGATGCGTCGCGCTGGTGATGTTTGTGGCGTCCTTCTTCGGACTCCTACCCTGGCGGCTGCGCTGGGCGCACGCTCTGCCCGTCGAAGGATTGCTCGGGCGCGTCCTCGGTGACGCCCTCATCCATTACTTCAATCTTGCCGGCGCATACCTGGTCTGCGTAAGCGCGATTGCGGTCGCGCTCTATCTCTCGACGGCATTCTCCTTCGGCGCCCTGAGGCTGTGGGCCTCGACGCGTTTCACCTTCGTGCTCGCGCTGCGCGACCGCTATCAGGACTGGCAGGCGGCCCGCGCCAAGAAGCTCGCGGCCAGGGAACTGGAGAAGCGCCGCGCTGCCAAGGCGCCGGTGGTCACGGCGCAACTGGTGCCCAAGCGCGCGCCGCAAGCGCCCGCCGCTCCCACGCAACCCGCGACTATAGAAGCCGAGACACAGCCGCGGGCGGCTGTGCCACAAGCTCCCCCGCCCGAGCCGGTGCGCACGGGGATTGAGAAGGCAATGGAGGATGGCGATCTCTCCCTCGTGCCCGTAAGCCAGCGCGCCGACACCGGACAGAAATCCAAGACCACGCTGCCCAAGGTCGCCGGCGGTTACAAGATGCCCTCCACCGCGCTGCTACATCGTCCCGACGCGCAGCAGGCGGTCGACGAGGAGGAACTCAAGAACGTCGCCCAGGTGCTGGTGGAAAAGTGCGCCGAGTTCGACGTGCGCGGCCAGGTCACGCAGATCAATCCCGGCCCGGTGGTCACCACCTTCGAGCTCAAGCCCGAGGCCGGCATCAAGTACTCGCGCATCACCAGCCTCTGTGACGACCTCTGCCTCGGCCTGCGCGCCGAGAGCATCCTCATCGAGCGCATGCCCGGCAAGTCCACCGTCGGCGTGCAGGTGCCCAACCGCGAGCGCGAGACCATCTGGCTGCGCGAGGTGGTCGAGGCGCAGGAATTCGCCGCCTCCAAGTCGCGCTTGACGCTGGCACTGGGCAAGGACATCAACGGGCGCATCGTGACCGCCGACCTGGCCACCATGCCCCACCTGCTCATCGCCGGTTCGACGGGATCAGGCAAGTCCGTGGCCATTAACGCCATGATCATGTCCATCCTGTACAAGTCGAACCCCGACCAGGTGCGCCTGATCCTGGTGGATCCCAAGCGCCTGGAGCTGGGCAACTACGAGGGCGTGCCTCACCTCTACACCCCGATCATCACCGAGCCCAAGCTGGCCGCCAACGCGCTGCGCAACGCGGTGCGCGAGATGGAGCGCCGCCTCAAGCTGCTGGCGGAAAAAGGCGTGCGCAACATCGAGGGCTACAACAAGCTCTTCGACAGCGGCGAAACGCCCAGCCTCTTCGACGACAATACCCAGAAGGAAGGCCCGATTCCCTACATCGTCATCATCATCGACGAGTTGGCCGACCTGATGATGCTCGACGGCAACAACGTCGAGGAGTCCATCACCCGCCTGGCGCAGATGGCGCGCGCCGTCGGCATCCACCTGGTGCTGGCCACGCAGCGGCCCTCGGTCGACGTGATCACCGGCCTCATCAAGGCGAACTTCCCCGCCCGCATCTCCTTCCGCGTTGCGACCAAGGTGGATTCGCGCACCATTCTCGACGCCAACGGCGCCGAGGCGCTGCTGGGACGCGGCGACATGCTGTACCTGCCCTCCGGCTCGGCGCGCGTCATCCGCCTGCACGCGCCCTTCGTCACCGAGAAGGAAATCGCCGGCGCGGTGGAGTTCTGGAAGGCGCAGGGCCTGGCGCAATACCAGCAGAGCTTCCTCGAGGCGCCCAAAGACGAAAAAGAGAAGAACGCCGACGGCTCGCCGGCGGGCTCTGATGGCGACGGCGACGAAAACGACGAACTCTTCGAAGACGCGGTACGCCTGGTGCTGGAGTTCGGCAAGGCCTCGACTTCCCTGCTGCAGCGCCGCCTGCGCATCGGCTACGGTCGCGCCGCCCACTTGATCGACCTGATGGAGAAGGACGGCATCGTAGGCGCCGCCGACGGCCCCAAGCCGCGCGAGGTCCTCAAGCGTCCCGACTGGCTGAACGAAGTAGAGCAGTCGCTGCGGTAATGCCGCGCCCAACGAATGCGAGGGTATAGCACTGCCCCCGCCTGTTAACCCGTACCATACGCGATGGTGCCCCACATCTGCGCAGCAGATGGGGGAACGACGCTGTAGCACAGCCGCCCTCGGCTGTGAACCCGGACCGCACGCCTGGTGCGATGTTGCCCCACATCTGCGCAGCAGATGGGGGAACGACGATGTAACACCCTCGCCCGGCCTGTGAACCGGACCGCACGCGACCCCGCGTGCCCGCCTACTGCCCACGCCCTGCCCTGAGCGTGTCGAACGCTCTGTTGCGCCTGGCGAACAATAGCCGCGCACTTGTGTGAACGTCTGTTCACAACAGTTGACACGCTGCTCGTGCGAAACAATCATTGAATCCGAGGTTCAGCCCGCACAGCGGGCGGCAGAAGGTAGCCCCGGGCGCAAGCCCGGGGTAGACGTTGCTTTAAGTAAACAGAGTGCCGTAGGAGTCTGTGTCGTAGCCCGTTCGACACACGGTTATGGTCTGCTCGGCGGCCGGGACAACGGGCCGGACTGCCGGCGAGAGAGTTTAGCGGCGCGCCATGCGGCTCAGGTTGTAGGCGATGACCGCCAGCATCCATTCCGTGGTCACCGCCGCCAGTCCGCGGCGGTAGAACTGGCGCAGGCCGCGTTGCTGTTTCAGGATCCCGAACACCGGTTCGACCACTGCGCGAGAAGTTACGAACGCCGCACGGCAGGCGCGTGTATCGACGGCGACAGGCGGCGCCACGCTGATCGGCTGCGGCTTGCGCCGTCTTGAACTGGTGGACCTCCAGATTGAGAGCATCCAGATGCGCCAGGAGCGTTGGGCTATCGTAGACCTGATCGGCAAGGGCGGACACATTCGCACAGTCCCGATACCGCCCTGGGTCAAAGATGCGCTCGACCGCTGGATCAGGGCGGCTGGGATTGTGAAAGGCCGGATCTTTCGCGCCGTGAGCCGGGCAGGCACGGTGTGGGGCAAGGGCATCACCGCGAACGTGGTCTGGGCTGTGGTACGGAACACCTGCACAGGGACGGGCATTGAGAACGTCGCCCCTCACGATCTGCGGCGGACCTGCGCTAAGCTGTGTCACAGCGCCGGGGGAGAGTTGGAGCAGATTCAATTCCTGCTGGGGCACTCCTCGGTGCAGACCACCGAGAAGTACCTGGGTTGCAAACAGAATCTCGGCAATCCAGTCAACGATCGAATCGCGCCATGAGGCGCGCCGGGCGGTCGAGCCTGGCGTACGCACAGCAATACGCGGAGCAAAATTATGTCCTTTGTGCCGGAAAGGTCGGATGGTCTGTTGCGGGGCTCACGACGAGACCGAGTTCGACAGATTGAGGCATTGCAGGGTCAGCCCTGGAACCTGGACACACTGTTTGACCTTCACTGCGGGCTGCTGGACCACGGTCACGAGGTGAATGAGGCGGCCATGGACACGCTGGTCGAACTGGCCCGCAAGAACCCCGCGCCCATCGTGATCACGCCTGCCGCCCTGCTGGCCGCCCTTGCGACGGAGTTTACAGTAGCGTCGGGCGTAGATGTGCGCGTGGTTCAGTGCTTGTCAGAGCTGGGCACCGCCGAGGCGGATGCGGCCCTTCGGGAATTGCTTGAATCGGGGCGCGGCAACAACGAGCAGTTCCGCACCTGGACAATGGTTCTGACCGCAGCAAACCGGCACGAAATTCTCCGCGACCTTGCCGCTGATCGGCTGTCGCCCAAGCGAAAACAGATGGTCAAGCAGGCCCTGGAGGGGCTCCCACAGCCGCATCGGTAGTGGTGCAAATGGCCTAACTAGTGATAACGTCTGTTATCGCCAATGGGCGTTCCGATGCGTCTGATCTGGCAGAAATACGACTCCGCTTTCGATCCGATTGTGACGCTAGTTGGGCTGGGATTCTTCATCGGTGGAGCGTATGGCGTCAGTCTACTTGCTGGTGCTGTCGTCCGTCACCCTGTCGTTGCCATCATAGCTGCTGTGCCGCTGATAATGGCAATTGTCGGTGTGCTCACTCTGCTTCGGGAGTACCAGTTGTGGGTGATGGCAAAGGCGGGTGACTCGTCACGGCAGCCGCACGGCTAACTCACGCTAACGTCTGTTATCGCCAGTCATCGTTCCCATGCCCGAGACCGTTCAGTGTGCCGAGCACGGAAATCAGCAAGAAACGTTTGTGTGCGAGCATCTTGTCCGAGGCAGGGGCAGGGGCTTCCATTACGTTCCGGACGTGGATAATCCCCGGCCCGATGCGTGGTGTAACGACTGCGAAGAAATACGCCAGCGGTTCGACGGCTGGAACGAAGAATCTGAACGCTTGATCCACGTGGTTCTGCTGTGCGGTCGGTGCTATGA
>DASUBK010000296.1:0-2933 GCA_035763305.1 Terriglobales bacterium
CCTCGCCCGCGGATCCCTCTCCCCGAGCGCCTTTCGATTACCATCCAGTAACTAAGAACTTTTTGCCCAAGCCGCGCATTTCTCGCGCTCGTCCCCACCCCGTAATGCGTCGGTTGCCCTCGACCAGCGTCCCTCGCGGCCGGTCCCAATCTGGCATCCTGCCGAAAAGTGGGCGGTTGCAACCTTATCGACGTACCGCCGCTGCAGCAGCTCTGGTTGGCACCGCGCGTGCACTCTATCCTTAGTTTGGAGGCAAGAATGAAGTTGCGCTCTTCTCTGATTGCCGCATTTGCAGTTTTCTCCCTCGTCGCGGCCCTGCTTTTGGCGGGCTGCGGCGGCTCCGGAACCACGACCACCAGCGCGGTCCAGAAGGCTACCGTGAATGTAAGCCTCAGCGATCCTCCGACCTGCGCTTCCAGCACCGGCGGCGCGTATACCTCGATTTTCGTGACCATCAAGGATGTGCAGATTCACACCAGCTCCACCGCCGGCCCCAACGACCCCGGATGGGTGGACCTGACCCCGAATCTCAGCTCCGCACCGAAGCAGGTGGACCTGCTCGGCCAGGCGGATAACCAGTGCTTCCTCGCCTCTCTGGGCTCCGGCACGCAAATCCAGGCCGGCACCTACCAGCAGATTCGCCTCATCCTCAGCACCACGCCGGTGAGCGGCGATGCCTGCGGCGGCTCCGCCAATTGCGTGAAGCTCAGCAGCAACGGCAGCATCCAGCCGCTGCAGCTCTCCAGCGAAGCGCAGACCGGCATCAAGATTCCCGGACCTTCCATCGCCGGGGGCAATATCACCGTCGGGCCCGGCGAGACCAAGGACCTGAACATCGACTTCGACGGCTGTGCTTCCATCGTCGTGCTGACGGGGAACAACCAGTACCGTCTCAAGCCGGTGCTGCACGCCGGCATCGTTTCCACCACCTCGGTTTCGGTCAACGGCAAGCTGGTGAACCAGACCACGGGCCAGCCCATTGTCGGCGGCAAAGCCGTGGTGGCGCTGGAGCAGAAGGATTCCGCCGGCATCGATCGCGTGGTGATGCAGACCACCGCCAATGCCGACGGCACCTTCGTCTTCTGCCCGGTGCCCAGCGGCCAGATGTTCGACGTAGTGGCGGCGGCGATTGACGGTTCCAACGTCGCCTACGCGGCCACGGTTACCACCGGCGTTCAGGCCGGCAACGCTCTCGGCAATGTGCCTTTGTACGCGGCGCAGGCGCCGGCGCTGATCGACGGCACCATCACCAGCGCCAGCAGCAGCGGCGCGGCGGTGGTGGACCTGACCATCTCGGCGTTGCAGCAGGCCAACTCCACCACCTACACCATTCCGCTGCCGGCCAACGTGCCTCCTGGGGGCACCGCGACGCTGACCACGGGACCTACCACTGCGACGCTGACTTGCGCGCCCAACACCGACTGCGGGACCTACGAACTCGCCGTGCCTGGGGCCAATCCGACGATCGGCGCCTTCTCGGCCAACCCGACGTATGTGCCGGGCGCCGGAACCGTGAACTACACGGTCGAAGCGCAGGCGTTCAACCCCAGCCAGGCCGGCGCCACCTTCTGCTCGCCTTCGCTGCAGACCACGACCGTGATGGTCACCGCGGGCCAGAAGGCGATGGCCACCACCATCCCGTTCACCAACTGTCAGTAAGCTGCGATCCCTGAAGCCAACGCCCCGGCGCTTTGCGCCGGGGCGTTTTCTTGCGCTCAACAATTGCGCAGCCAAATTGTCAGGTAGGCCCCGGCGCCCTCGCCGGGGCGGGCGTGCGCAGTGTCCCAAAACACGACGGCCGCGGGCGCCTCGCCCGCGGCAGCACGTTCCCTCAGTGGCTGGAGGCCGGTCGACTTCGACCGGCAGCGAAAATCGTAGCTAATCCTTCTTCGGCGAGCTCTTCGGCTTCTCGCTCTTCGACTCCGCCGGCTTGGACTCGGTCTTCGACTCACTCTTGCTCTCGCCCTTGGCGGCCGGGGAACCCGACTTCCTGGCGTAGTCGGTCACGTACCATCCCGAGCCCTTGAACTGCACCGCCGGGGGCGAGAACAGTTGCCCCACCTCGCCGCCGCACTGCGGGCACGGCGGCGCCGGGTCAGAATGGCGGTGCATCTTCTCGAAGCGATGGCCGCACTTCTTGCACAGATACTCGTAGATGGGCATGTCGGATGACTTCGATTGTAAACCAGTCGCCAGTCGCCAGTCGCCAGTCGCCAGTCGCCAGTCGCCGGTCGCCAGTCGCCAGTCGCCGGTCGCCGGTCGCCAGTCGCTAGTCGCTAGTTCCGCCACTCCGATGTGTCATCCCGAGCGGAGCGGCGGAGCCGCGAAGTCGAGGGACCTTTTGCTCTCGCTATTCTGGCGATTGGAGCAGCCGCGCGGCTTCTACGCAATCACCAAATCGCCCATTCACCCAATCTCGGTGCGATACACTTCCGTGCGATGGCCGAGTTCTCAGACGCCGAGCGGCACGAGGCCGACGCCCCCCTTCCTGGCCCGGCTCTATACGTCGTCGCCACGCCCATCGGCAATCTCCAGGACATCACCCTGCGCGCCCTGCGCGTGCTGCGCGGAGCCGACCTCATCGCCTGCGAGGACACGCGCCAGACGCAGAAGCTGCTTACGCATTACGGCATCACGACCAAGACCGTCAGCTACCACGAGCACAACGAGTTGACCCGCGCCGCCGAACTGGTGATCAACCTGGAGCAGGGCGGCCGCCTGGCTCTGGTCACCGACGCCGGCATGCCCGGCATCTCCGACCCCGGCTACCGCCTTATCACCCTGGCCATCCGCCACAAGGTGCCGGTGATCCCGATTCCCGGCGCCTCCGCCTTTCTCGCCGCGCTGGTGGCCAGCGGGCTGCCCACCGACTCCTTCCGCTTCAGCGGCTTTCTACCCGCGAAAGAGGGCCAGCGCCGCGAATTGCTGGAGAG
>DASUBK010000297.1:0-9685 GCA_035763305.1 Terriglobales bacterium
AACTGGCTGATCACGCCCAAGGTACTGCGCGTGCTCTACGACACTTCCGGCTCGAGTTCGCGTCCGAAGACGGCGCGGAAGTAAGCGCGCTCCTTCTTCACCCCCCACATTTCCAGATCGGCGCCGCCGCGGCGGGCCTGCACCTGCAGCAGGACGCGGCCGTCGTGCACCCGCGCCTTGACCGAGCGGATGGCGCGGCGGCGGCCCTGGTTGAGGGCGCGGGCCAGACGGAGCAGGGCGACGGCCTTGGGGAGGTGCTCGCGCTCGGCCGCGGGCAACAATTTGACAACCTTGTCGCCGGAGGAGGGCAAGGCGGCGCCGAGGTAGCGGGCGAGGGCGCCGATGACGTGGCGCTCCTCGGGCGTGTATCCCAGAATGTCGGTGTTGACGATGATGTAGTGGGAGTGGCGGTGCCAGCCGGTGCGGTTCACGAAGGCGCCGCACTCGCTGAGCATGGCGGCGGCGCCGAGCCATTCCTCATACTCGGGCGGCAGAGCGTGCAGGCGGCGGAGAGCGCGGAACATCTGCAGCGCGAGCTCGCGGATATGCTGCGCCTGCTGCAGGTCGACGCGGTAGCGCTCGCAGGCGCGCAGCACGGCGTCCCAGCGGTCGGCGGCAAGCTGGGCCGAGGGCGTGACCGCGCGGCGGGAGCGAGCGTGGTCAGCGACCATCTGCAGCAGCAGGCCGTCGCGCAGGCCGAGAGGAGAGTAGCGGAAGCCGCCCAGTTCGCAGCGGCGCATCAGTCCCGCGAAGACGGCGGCGCCGGCGACGATGATCTCGGCGCGCCGCGGGCCGATGCCGGGCAGTTGCGCCCGTTCTTTGGCCGAGCGCCGCGCCAGCCTGGAGGCGAGTTCCATCACCGCCCGGGTGGAAGCGACGTTGCGGGTCTTGCGGCCGGCAATCACGCGCGAGCTGGCGGCCAGAGCGGCGGCGGTGCCGGAGGTGGCGATCACCGCCTGCGGGCGCGCGGCCACGATGCGGCGAGCGACGCGCCCGATCTCCTCCGCAATGTAGCCGTGGAGTTCCTCCATCTCCGAGTGCAGCGGGGGATCGTGCTGGAGGAATTCGCGGGTGAGGCGGACGGCGCCGAGCGGCAGGCTGACGGTTTCGCGGATGTGGCCGTGGTCGGAGACGGTGAGCTCGCAGCTGCCGCCGCCGAGGTCCATCAGCAGCAGCTTGGAAGAGCGCGAGCGCAGATGGGTGACGATGCCGAGGTGGATGAGGCGCGCCTCCTCGATGCCGGAGATCACCTCGACCTCCCAGCCGGTGCGCATGCGGACCCAGTCGATGAAGGCCGGGGCGTTGCGGGCGTCGCGCAGGGCGCTGGTGGCGACCACGCGCACGGCATCGGCGCCGAATTGCTGCGTCGCCTTGTGAAAGCGGCGCAGGACCTTGACGGTGCGGGCGATGGCATCGGGCGACAACATGCCGCTGGAGAAGACCGACTCGCCGAGGCGGACGACCTCGCGATCCTCGTGCAGCTCTTCCAGCTTACGGCGGACGAGGCGGGAGATCTTCAGCCGAACCGAGTTGGCGCCGATGTCGACCGCAGCGAAGATAGCCATGAGGACGGCGCCGCAGGCGAGGGCGCCTGCGGCCAGGTAATTTTACGCCGAGCTGCGCGCCGCCCCGGCGAAGGCGCCGGGGCCTACCTCTTTCAAGCCAGGCCTACCTGTTCCAGCCGGGCCTGCCTGTTCCAGCGTTCAGGCGACGTTGTTGATGGCGTGGAGGGATTTGCGGACAGAAGCGCGGCGGGGCGCCTTGCGGCGGGCGGCGGTCAGAGCGCGATGCTCGGCCAGCAGGTCCCTGCGAACCTCGAGAGCGAGGTGCCGGGCCTCCTCGAACTTGGCCTGGGTGACGTTGCGCAGGGCCATCACCAGGGCGGAATCGAGCGAGCGGCCGAACATGTCCTCGGCGGTGGTGCGCAGCGCGTCCCAATCGTGCCAGTCGCCGATGGCGTCCTGAACGCGCTTGAGGGAGGCGACGATGGCCTGGGAGCGCTGGCCGGCGCCCATTTCGGCGACATAGCGGACCTTCTTGCACGCAGTGCGGAAGGCGTGCAGATTTTCGCTGGTCAGGCCGGTACGGCGGGCCAAGGAGGCAAAGCGGCGCAGGGAGTCGGCGGCGGGATCGAAGGAGCGCAACACCTGCTCGGCGCCGGCGCAGGGGGTTTGTTGGTCGCGGGCGGAGCCGGACGTCGCGGCCGGAGCGGAATCGGCGATAGCGGCGCGGGCGGCGGCGCGATCGAGCGCAGCGGCACAACGGGAGAGGCGGCGGCGCAGGCGGTTGCGGCGGCGGTCGGTCAGCCAGTCGCGCAGTTCCTGTTCCCGATCGGCGCGGGCTTCGACGAGGGCGTCCATGAGCCGGGCGCGGCGCTCGGATTCGCGGCCGATCTTGAGCTTGCGCAGGGCGGCGATCTGGACGTCGATGTCGCGGAGAGCGCCGGCGTGGCGGCGCAGGCGTTTCAGCGAGCGCAGCAGCTTGCGCTCGGTCGCGCCGGGTTCGGGGCAGACGATGGGCAGCACGGCTTCCATGCGGCGGGCGAGGGTGCGGAACTGGTGGACGGTGTCGGGCTGAGGGTGGGACGGGGAGCGGCCAAGCAGTTGCGCCAGCTTGCGGAAGAGGAGCCGGTTGCGTTCGTGATCGACGAGCAAGCAAGCCTCGGGATGAATGCGGATCAACAGGTAATGGGTAAATTGGCCCGGTTCGGGGGGAACTGATTGTAGCTGAGAGCGAAGAAATCGGCCAAGATTAAGCTAAGGTATTGATTTTATTGAGACAATAACGGGACAAAGGAAGAGTGGTTGCCATTGTGCGCGCGAGCCGGGCGCTCGCGCGAGCGGCGATTTGGGAAGCGCATGAGACCGCCCCGGCGAGGGCGCCGGGGCCTACCTTTTTTGCGCCGGGGCTTACCATTTTCTGCGCTGGGGCCTACATCTTTCTGCGCTGGGGCCTACATCCCGCATGCGAGGGCGGGTGCGCTCCAGTATCTGCGAACGGTCAGTTGCTCAGGCGGTTTTCGATGGCGTCGACGATCGTCTTCACCACCTTCACCCGGGCGTAGTACTTGTTTTCCGCTTCGACCACCGTCCAGGGCGCGTAGGGAGTGCTGGTGTGCAGCAGCATGTCCTCGACGGCGTCAGAGTAGCGGTCCCACTTGGCACGGTTGCGCCAGTCCTCGTCGGTGAGTTTGTAGGAGCGGAAGGGATCCACTTCGCGGCTCTTGAAGCGGCGCAGTTGCTCCTCCTTGCTGATGTGCAGCCAGAACTTGCAGATGACCATGCCGAAGGAGGCCTGGTGGGCTTCCCACTCGTTGATCTCGCGAAAGGCGCGGCGCCACTCGTCCTCGGTGCAGAAGCCCTCGACGCGCTCGACCAGGACGCGGCCGTAATGGCTGCGGTCCCAGATGCCGACGTGGCCGGCGCGGGGCGTGGCCTTCCAGAAGCGCCAGAGGTAATGATGCGTCTTCTCGTCGCCCTTGGGCGCGGCGAAGGCGGAGACGGTGAAGCCGCGGGGGTCGAGCATTTCGGTGACGCGCTTGATGGCGCCGCCCTTGCCGGCAGCGTCCCAGCCCTCGAACAGGCAGAGCACGGGCACCTGCTTCTTGTAGATCTGGTATTCGAGTTGGCGCAGGCGGACCTGGGCCTTGCCGATCTGCTGGCGGTACTGCGGTTCGGGGAGCTTCTTGACGGTCATCTTCTCAAGCATGGGCCACCTCCGCGGCGGGCCTGGACTGCTTGCCGGGCTGGTCCTGGCGGGCGAGTTCGGCGCGCAGTTCCTTCATGAAGGGCTGGGCGGCGGCGGAGCGGGAGACCATCTGCGGCGTCTCGCGGCGGCGGGCCAGCGCCTCCTCGATCTTCGCCACCAGGGTTTGGAAGACTTTCACGCGGGCGAAGCGCAGGTCGTTGGCCTCGACCACGGTCCAGGGCGCGTGCGGGGAGTCGGTCTTGGCGAGCATTTCCTCGACCGCGTCGGTCCAGCGGTCGTACTGGCGATGGTGGCGCTTGTACTCCTTGGTGATCTTCCACTTCAGCAGCGGGTCTTTGAGCGTGGCGCGGAAGCGCTTGCGCTGCTCGGCCTTGGAGATGTGCAGCCAGAACTTGAGCAGGACCTGGCCGTCGTCGGCGAGCCAGCGCTCGAACTGGTTGATCTGCTCGTAGGCTTCGCGCCAGAGGCGTTTTTTCACGATCTTGTCGCAACGCTCGACCAGAACGCGGCCGTACCAGGAGTGGTCGAAGACGACCATCTCGCCGTCGTTGGGCAGCGCGACCTGGTAGCGCCAGAGGTAGTGGTAACGCTGCTCCAGCGGCGTGGGCGCCTTGCCGGAGATGACGCGGAAGAGGCGGGGATCGAGCTTCTCGGTGAGCTTCTTGATCACCATGCCCTTGCCGGCGGTGTCCCAGCCCTCGAGGCAGATGATGACCGGCACGCCGGCCTGCTGGGCGGCATACTGCAGTCCGCGGAGCTTGTCCTGCAAGGCGGACATCTGCCTGGTGTAAGCCGGCTTGGAGAGTTGTTTCTTCAGGTTGACGGTTTCCAGCATGCAGGCCTCCTGGGCGCAACTCCGGGCCGGATCGAGGGCGTTCGGGGGAGGCGAATCATACTCCGAACCGTGGGCTTTTCACAGATTCACCGAATATTTACCGGGCGTTCAACCATGCGCAATCAGCATGAGGTGAGATAGCAGCATGAGTGCTGCCACACCTCTTCAGCCGGAATCGCCCCACAAGGGCATCTACGCCGAACTGCTGCAACTGACGTTGACCGCGTGCGGGCTGGCGCGCTCGTCGGCGGCGGCGGCGGCCGACGCGCTGGCCAGCCGCTCGAACAGCGCCTTCGCCACCGTCGCCGATTGCGAGCGCAAGCTGGACCTGCTCGACCGCGAGATGGACGAGCGCGTCGCCTACGCGGTCACGCTGGTGGACGCCGGCGACGCCCGCGACCTGCTGGTCTGCATGAAATGCGTACTCGACCTGGAGCGCATTGGGGACCTGCTGTGCGCTTTCGCCGGCCGGGTGCAGGCGCTGGACGACAGCATGGAAATGGAGGACATCCAGGACATCACCGTCATGGCGACGGTGCTGGAGAAGATGCTGCGCGATGCGCAGGAAGGGCTGGCGATGCGGGACGTGGACCGCGCGGTGGCGCTGGTGCGGGCCGACCTGGAGATCGACCGGCGGCGGAACCTGCTGTCCATCCGCCTGCTGGAATCGCGCAACACGACCACGCGCAACGCGGTGCACCTGCTGTTCATGGCGCAGGCTCTGGAGCGCGCCGGCGACCACGCTGTGAACCTGGGGGAAGAGATCTGCCACATGGTCACCGGGCACACCATCCGGCATGTGAGGAAAGAGACGGACAAGTCGTACGAGCAGAGGTATCTGGAGTGGTTGAAGAAGAAGTAGGAAGAGGTTTCGGAGGTTTCGGAGGTTTCGCGGAAACATCCGCAACCTTCGAAACCTCTGAAACCTTCTAAGCTGTTCCCCCCACTTGATTTTCCGCTAACACTCGCATTTAATCGCCCATTACGCCCGAAAATCAGGGGTGAATGGAGTTTCGAGGTGCGGCTCATCGCGCCCGGCTCCGCGCACGATGTCCGCCCCGGGGCCACGGAGTCTCCGTGTCTGGACCAAGCCTGAAACCGGATGCCGGCGCGCGCTTGCTGCAGGAGGCGCGCGCGGCGCTGAGCCGAGCCTACGCGCCGTATTCCAAATTTCACGTCGGGGCGGCGGTGCTGACCGAGGCGGGGAACGTGTACACCGGCTGCAACGTGGAGAACGCGTCGTACGGGCTGACGATCTGCGCCGAGCGGACCGCGATCTGCCGCGCGGTGGCGGCGGAAGGGCCGCAGATGAAGATTCGCGCCATCGCGGTGCTCAACGGTAATGACGCGCCCTGCTCGCCGTGCGGCGCCTGCCGGCAGTTCATCTTCGAATTCGGAGCCGACGCGGTGGTGCTCTTCCAAGGACGCGAGGGCGTGGTCGAGTCGCGCGCGTCCGAGCTGTTGCCGGCGGGGTTCACCCTGTGAGCGCGACGGGAGCAGCGCCGCGGCAGTACCGGGTGGTGGACCTGATCCGCCGCAAGCGCGATGGCGGAAAACTCACCCCCGACGAAATCTCCTACCTGGTCTCCGGTTACACCGCGGGAACGATTCCCGACTACCAGATTTCGGCGCTGCTGATGGCCATCGTGCTGCGGCGCATGACGGACGAGGAACTCGCCGCGCTGACCGAAGCGATGCTGTACTCGGGGCAGGTGCTGAACTTTCCCGAGATCGAAGGTCGGAAAGTCGACAAGCACTCGACGGGCGGCGTGGGCGACAAGACGTCGCTGGTGATCGCGCCGATCGTCGCCGCCTGCGGGGTGCGGGTGCCGATGATCAGCGGCCGCGGCCTGGGCCACACCGGCGGCACGCTGGACAAGCTGGAATCGATTCCCGGGTTCAACGTCAATCTGCCGCTGGCGGAGTTTCGCCGGGTGCTGGCCGCGGTGGGGTGCGGCCTGATCGGGCAGACGGCGGAAATTGCGCCCGCCGACAAGAAGCTGTACGCGCTGCGCGACGTGACCGGCACGGTGGAAAGCCCCTACCTGATCTGCGCGTCCATCATGAGCAAGAAGCTGGCCGAGGGCATTGACGCGCTGGTGCTGGACGTGAAGACCGGCTCGGGCGCGTTCATGAAGGAGCCGAACGAGGCCAAGTACCTGGCGCAGCTGATGGTCGAGACCGGCAAGCGCATGGGCAAGAAGGTAGTGGCGCTGATCACCGACATGGACCAGCCGCTGGGGCGCAAGGTGGGCAACGCGCTGGAAGTGGAAGAGTGCATCGAGGTGCTGCAGGGCGCAGGCCCGGCCGATTTGCGCGAGCTGTGCATCGAACTGGCGGCGTGGATGCTGTTCCTGGGGGACCACGCAGGCGATATCGAGCAGGGGCGGCGCTTCGCCAACGACGTGATCTTCACCGGCGACGCGCTGCGCAAATTCGCGGAGATTATCGCGGCGCAGGGCGGAGATGCGAGCGTGCTGGAGAATCCCGCACGGCTGCCGAAGGCGGCGAACCAGGTGGACATCTCGTCGCCGGCGGACGGGTTCGTGACCTCCATCATGTGCGAGCAGATTGGGACCGCATGCGTGGTGCTGGGGGGAGGAAGAGAGAAGAAGGAAGACGCGGTCGATCCGGCGGTGGGGCTGGTGCTGAACAAAAAAGTCGGCGACCCGGTGACCATCGGCGAATCGCTGGTCACGGTGCACTACAACTCCGAGGCGCGGCTGAACGAGGCGCGGGAGCTGATCGAGACGGCGTACAAGTTCGACTCAGCGGCGGCGGAGGAGAAGAAGCCGCTGGTGCTCGAGGTCATCGAGTAACTTCGTGCTCTTCGCGTGACCTTCGTGACCTTGGTGTGAACGCAGAGGGCCGGTTCACACCAAGGTCACGAAGGTCACACGAAGGCCACTAAGAACCAACAACTAAGAACTAACAACCAACAACCATGTACAGATTCGTCGGCATTCTCGGGCTGGCTACCATGCTGGGGCTGGCCTTTCTACTGTCCACCAACCGGCGCGCCATTCGCTGGAAGACGGTGGCCTGGGGACTGGGACTGCAGTTCGCCTTCGCGGTCCTGGTGCTTCGCTTCACCTGGGGACGCGACGCGCTGGCGATCGCGGGCAATGCCGTCACCAAGCTGCTGAGCTACTCGTTTGCCGGCTCGGCGTTCGTCTTCGGCGAATTGGGCAAGGCGGGCGGCGGATTCTTCGGCGATTTGGGCGCGAAGAACGGCGTGGCGGGCGCGGGCTTCGTGTTCGTCTTTCAGGTGCTGCCGACGATCATCTTCGTCAGCGCGGTGTTCGCCGTGCTCTATCACTTCGGCATCATGCAGTTCATCATCAACCAGTTCGCCAAGGTGATGAAGCTGATGGGGGCCAGCGGGGCGGAGTCGTTGAACGTCGCGGCCAGCATCTTCATGGGGCAGACGGAAGCGCCGCTGACCATCCGGCCGTTCCTGCCGTCGCTGACGCGCTCGGAGTTGATGACGGTGATGACCGCGGGCATGGCGCACGTGTCGGGCGGCATCATGGCGGCCTACATCGCGTACGGCGTGGAGGCCAAGCACCTGCTGAGCGCGGTGATCATGACCGCGCCGGGCACCATCCTGATGGCCAAGATGCTGGTGCCGGAGACGGAGACGCCGCTGACCGCGGGCACGCACAATCCTCCGGGCGCGCAGGCGGCGACCGCCACCGCCGACGACATAGAACTCGAGCACAAGGACGAGAACACGCTGGGAGCGATCGCGCGCGGCACCATCGACGGCATGCATCTGGCGCTGAACGTGGCCGCCATGCTGATCTCGTTCCTGGCGCTGATCGCGCTGGCTAACGGTATTCTCGGCGGCACGCACAATTTTCTGGCAGCCCACGGATTCGCCTGGTTCCCGGAGAGCCTGCAGCAGATTTTCGGATTTGTCTTCGCGCCGGTGGCGTTCGTCATCGGGATTCCCTGGCACGAGGCGGCGAAGGTGGGCAACCTGCTGGGCACGCGCATGGTGATCAACGAACTGGTAGCCTATGCGAACCTCGGCGACCTGATCAAGGCGGGTGCGGTGAGCGCGCGCTCGGTGACCATCGCGACCTTTGCGCTGTGCGGCTTCGCCAACTTCAGCTCCATCGGCATTCAGATCGGAGGCATCAGCGCGCTGGCGCCGAACAAGCGCTCGGAGCTGGCGAAGCTGGGAATCCGGGCGATGCTGGCGGGAACGATGGCGAACCTGATGTCGGCGTCGATTGTAGGGATCTTGCTGAAATAGCGTTGGTGGTGTTCCCATGCAGCTGGGCCAGGAGCGCTCGGGCGCGGGCGCCCTCGCGGCTGCGATTCGGGTAGAGCGTGGGACCGCCCCGGCGAGGGCGCCGGGGCCTACCAGGATTTCAGATTGAAGATTGCAGATTGAGCGAGGACGTCGAACCCCGAGGAGATTTCGGTTGTCCCGCGTAGGGGGAGCCGTCCCTCCGGGACGGTGTCGTGCCTCCGGCACTCGCCCAATGGCGAGATTCTGAAATACTGATGTGCTGAAATACCCTCTCATGACCTCCGCGCCAAAATCCGATCCACAAGGCTGCTACGAGCGCGCCTGCGCGGCGGCGGAGTTCCTCCGCTCGCGCAGCCAGCTCGAGCCGAAGATTGCGCTGGTGCTGGGCTCGGGTCTGGGATCGTTCGCCGACCAACTGCGGGACGCAGTGCGGATTCCGTACGCGGAGATTCCCTACTTTCCGCGTTCCACCGCTGAAGGACACGCGGGGCAACTGGTGATCGGAAGCACGCAGGGCGTCGCGGTGGCGGCGATGCAAGGGCGGGTGCATTACTACGAGGGGCATCCGATCTCCGACGTGGTGTTTCCCATGCGGGCGTTCGGGCGCATGGGCATTCGGGCGGCGATCCTGACCAACGCCGCCGGGGGCGTGAACCTCAGCTACAAGCCGGGCTCGCTGGTGGTGATAAGCGATCACATCAACCTGCAAGGCGTGAACCCGCTGGTGGGGGAAAACGATCCCCGCTTCGGAGTGCGCTTCATCGACTTGTCGCAGACATACGACCGCGCGTTGCGCAAGCTGACGCTGGACGCGGGCAAGCGGCTGGGCATGGTGCTGTACGAGGGCGTGTACGCGGCGAACTCGGGGCCGTCGTACGAAA
>DASUBK010000298.1:0-2161 GCA_035763305.1 Terriglobales bacterium
GAGGAGGCGGGGGTGCGGGTGCCATCGCACGTGTACTTCGAGGGCGGCCGACCACCCATGGGTAAGGCAAATCGCGAACCGTCCGGCAATGATCTGCGTGATTACATGAAACAAGCCCTGTCGCTCTTCCGCGACATCGGCGTGCTGGTGTATGTGCCGCACCGCCAGGGGTGGACGCTGGACCGCGAGCGCTGCGCCGCGCTCTTCGAGCCGGAGCTGGTCGGCGACCTCTTTAGCGGCGCGCCGGAGCATCGCTTCCTGGATGCGCTGCGGGCGGCGTATATGAAGTACAGCGACGCGGAAGGGCTGGTACACGTCGCCACCATCCGCGACGCTGTCTGCGACGAGCTCGACATCCCGCCGGGCGAGCGGACCGACTACTTCAACCAGCAGGTCGCCTACTACCTGCGACCGGATGTCTCCCGGCTCGGTATCGGGCGCACCTTCCACGCCCAGGCGGGACCTGAGGACTGTCTTTTTGGCAATTTGAACCAGGAGTACGTCGAGTTTCGTTTCGTAGAGTGATGCACTCGCGGGTGTGGCTGGGGATGTGGCATGCAGAGGTAGAGGGAGCGATAGGGGGCATGGCGATGCAGCTTGGTGGGGTGAAGTGTCCGTTCCGCGCGGTGGCAGAGTATCCGCCGACGCTGCCGTACGTCGGGCAGGATATTTGCTACCATCGCCTGAACGACTTCGCGCAGAGCATGCAGGTCGATGAGGCGGCGCACTTCTTCGCTATCTTTGGCGACTGGGCGATGGGGAAGTCGCGGCTGGCCCACGAGCTGGTGGCCCAGGCCTGCGGCACGAGCCAGGGTTGGCTGCTGAGCAACGGCACGCAGGCCAAGGCGCTGCTGCGGCCGGCGGCGGATGGCGGCGCGGTCTTCCCGCTTTTCATCTCGTTTGTCAACGTGCTGACCTTCCAAAACGTTCCTGGCATCGAGCCTGGCACCGCGATGGGCAAGATCACTTGTGCCGCGGCGGAGTGCCTGGCCAATCCGGTGCGGGCGCGCAACACACACTTCGCACTGCTCACCGCCCTGCGCAGCGCGCTGACCGAGGCCAACCCAAACTTCGATTTCGACCGCCTGCAGAACCTGGCGACCGACACCTCGCGGTCATATCCCGAGCGTGCCGAGGCCATTCGCGCCGCGTTCACTGCCATGACTGGCGGGCAGGTGACGCGGCTGCTGGTGATTGTGGACGAGGTAGAAAGCGCCGGCGAGGTCAACCCCTTCGCCGACGAGATCCAGCGCGAGATCGCGGAGCGGCCGATTCCGCTGCGCGCGGTGCGCGACCTCTACGAGGGCGTCAAAGAGGCCACCAACACCAACGCCTATCCGGGTTTGAGCTTCCTCTTCTTCAACACGCTGGTCTCCAAGCGTATGGCGCATATGGAGGCGCTCGAACGCCGTATGACCGCCGCCGACCTGGAGAAGGCCACGGCGGCCGACCTGGAGCAGCTGCTGCAGGCTGTGCGGCGCACGGGCTATCCGATGGAAGGCATGCTGCGCGACCTGGGACAGCGCGCGTTCTTCGCCGCCGACCGCAATCTCGGCTGGTTCAGCTTCATCATGAACAAGGCGCACGCCGTGCTGGTCGAGCAGCCCGACCTGGGCATCGGCAAGGTCTTCGAGGGCGTCTACCAGCGCACCGGCAAGGTGTTCCAGCCGCGCTACTTCGAAGATCGCGATATCGCCCCGCCCGCGCTGAAAGACGCAATGGGGCGCCTGATCTACAACCAGATCCCCGCGACGCTCTCCGAGTTGAGCATCTCGCCGGAGCTAGGCACGCCGCTACTGGCCTACCAGGATCCCTTTCAGACGCGCTTTATCGGCGAGGCCGTGGTGGTGGAGATCACGCCCGACCAGCTCACCACTGATCTGCTGAGCACCGATCGGTATGCCAGCGAGGACCGGCCGAAGCTCACCGGCGAGAGCAGCGTGAAGTTCGACCCGGCCAGCGTGCTGGCCAGCCTGGGAACCTTCGCCTGGGAGCCCGGCAGCGCGCCCCAGGGGGCAGCCATGCGCCTGTGGGCCTATACCGATCCCGCCGACTTCGAGAACCAGGTGATGTTCGCCTACCGCGGCTTCGGCAACGACCTTTCGCCGGGCACCGTGCGTACCATCCACCGGCTGCTGCTCGAGCGGCATGTGGTGCGCCA
>DASUBK010000299.1:0-5288 GCA_035763305.1 Terriglobales bacterium
CCGGCAGCACCTCCACCACCGAGTCCGCGCGCGCGCTGGTTCAGCGCCGGCAATGCGCTCACGGTGGTGCAGTTTGCCCTGGCCGTCGTCGTGCTCGCCGGCGCCGGGTTGCTGGTGCGCACCCTGCAAAACCTGCGCAGCATCAATCCCGAACTCTCCGGCTACAAAGATGCGCAGTCGCGAGCCTTCTATCGCGATCTGCGGGAGCGCCTGGCCGCCCTGCCGGGCGTGATGTCGGTCAGCTACTCGTCGATTCCCATGGTGGGCGGCAGTTCGTGGTCGCGCGACATTCACATCGAAGGCCAGCCCGAGCAATCGCGGGTCGAAATCTACATGGTCCCCGCCGGGCCTGACTTCCTCGACACCATGCGCATCCCGCTGCTCGCCGGACGGCGCCTCACCCCCGCCGATTTGGAGCAGGCCGCCGCCATCCAGGACGCGCAGAAGGCCAAGACGCCTCCCACCGGCGCCGTCATTCCCGTGCTCATCAACCAGAAATTCGCTCGAACTCTGAATGGTGGCGGCAATCCACTGGGAGTGCGCTTCACCATGCCCGCACCGCCGCCCGGATCGCTGCCCAATCCCGGCCTCCAGCGGGCGCGCAAGTACTTCGTGTGGGAGGTCGTGGGCGTTACCGGGGACATCAAGTACGGCAACCTTCGCCGTGCAATCCGGCCGGTGATGTTCGAACCCTGGACGGGTGGCATCGGCATCTTCGAAGTGCGCACCAGCGGCGATCCCAAGGCGCTCATCCCCACGGTGCGGAGCCTCGTGGCCGGCATGGACGCGAATCTGCCGCTGTTCGGCGTCAGGACGCAGAGCGAGACCATCAACGAGCGGCTCAACCAGGAGCAGGCGATCGCGCGCTTGTCCTCGTTTTTCGGCGCGCTGGCGCTGCTGCTGGCCTGCATCGGCGTGTACGGGTTGCTGTCCTATGAGGTGACGCGGCGCACGCGCGAGATCGGCATCCGCACCGCGCTCGGCGCCCGCCCCGGCGATGTGCTGCGCCTGGTGGTGGGGCAGGGGATTGCCCTCGCCTGCGCCGGCGCGATTCTGGGCGCGCTGGTCGCCTTCGACCTGACGCGCTATTTGAAGACGCTGCTGTACGGCGTCTCGCCGGCGGACCCAGGCACGTTCATCGCAGTCGCCGCGGTGCTGATGCTGGTGGCGGTGGCCGCCTGTTACCTGCCCGCGCGCCGCGCCAGCCGCGTGGATCCCATCATCGCACTGCGCTACCAATAAGGGCTGCCGCGGATTACCCGGATTAGCCGCGGATCGTTATTGTTTCGTTCCCGATCCGCGACTATCCGTGTAAATCCGCAGTCGCTCTTCCAGGCCGGGACAGTGCTACCGGGCCGGCGCTACTCGCCCACCACGGGTACGACCTTCAGCGTGCGGACTTCTCTCCGCACCAGGGCCGAGAAGTCATCGGCCTTGAAGGGGTAGTCGCGCGACGAAACCTGCCCGTTGCTCATGGCGATGTCGACGCGCCGGTTGCTGGCCAGCACCAGCAGGGGCAGCTTCTTCAGCGACTGCTGCTGCTCTTCCGGGCTGAGCTCCGGATGCTGTCCCACCATGGCCCTGACCTCGGTCGCGCTCAGGTTCTGTTCATAGGAGTGCCCGCGAGTGACGATCTTGTCTTGCGGAACTCCGTGCGCCACCAGAAACTGCTTGGTGGCTTCGGCGCGCCGCTCGGAGAGCGCCTGGTTGTAGTTCAGCGGACCCCGCCGGTCGGCATGGCCGTCGAGAATTAACTGGGCATCCGGATGCTGCGCCAGGTATTGCTGGAATTGCTGCGCCAGCCCTGCCAGCACAGTCTGCTGGCTCTTCAGCAATCCGGCATTGGGATTGTGAGTCCGCGGATAATCCGTGGGGAAGTAGACGCTCTGCAGCGCCACCGCCACCGGGGCTTCTTCAATCGATCCCACCAGATGCACCGTCGCGGTGCGATTCTCCACGCCGCCGCAGGGGTTGGTCGCATTGAGAGCGTAGGTGATCGTTTCGTCGACCGGCCCGGCGGTCGTCTTCCTGGGCGTGAGTTGCAGGTCGCGGCTGCCGTTGGCGGGCACCGCGCCCACACCTTCGATGGAGACCCCGCTGGCGCTGGCCGTGGTCCACGTCAACGTGGCCGTGCCCTGCTCGACGATCTTGCCGCCGACCTTCTTGAAGCGAACTTCCGCCGGCGAAGCCGCCAACGTCGCCCGCAGCGGGTTGGGCGCAATCGCCGCCGTCGAGGTCGCCACTCCGCCCGGACCGGCCGCGGTCAGGGTGTAAGTCGTGTTCGACGTGGGTTTCACCGACTGCTCTCCGGAGTGCGCCACCGGCCCGAGAGGAGCGATGGTGACTTCGGCAGCGTCGGTGGTCGTCCACTTCAGTTGCGCCGTGTCGCCGCAATCCACCTGGCCGGCGGTCGCGGCGAGTTGGGCGGTGGGCTTGCTCACCACGACGGCGGCGCTGGCCGTGCCGGCTTTAAACCTCGCCAGGCTCGCCAGCCTCTCGCCGCGCGGCCAGGCAACGGTCTTGCGCACTCCCTTGGGAATGTCGACCACCACGCGCTGGTTGGCGGGTACCTCCACCGGCCCCGACCAGACTTCCTTATCGCCGCTGAGGATGGTGAGCTGGTGCGTTCCCGGAGGCACGATCAGCTCCTGCTTCCACAGCCACTCGTGGTTGAACTCATCGCCGTGTCCCACGAAGAATGCCGGGGTCTTGCCGTTCAGCAACACGGCGCTGCGGTTGGCGCCTTCCAGGGTGATGCAGCCGCGCGGTCCGGGCACTTCTTCCGGCATCGCCTCCAGCGTCACCTTCAGCGGAAGAGTCTGCCCGGCGGCGATGGTGACCGACTGTTCGAGCGGTTTGAATCCGTAGTTGTAAATCCCGACCTTGTGCTCGCCGGCGGGCAGGGTGAAGGCGTGCCGGCTGGCTTCTCCCATGGCTTTTCCGTCCACAAATACGTAGGCCTGCTTGGGAGTGCTTTGGACCTTGAGTTTGCCGTCCTGCGCGAAGGCGGCGGCAGTCAGAAGGATGATAAGAGGGAGGGTAAGGCAGCGAGCGAGCGATCGCATAGAACCTCCTGTCGGTGCCCCACACCTGCCGCTTTGGGCAGATGTGGGCTCACTACAGCGCATCCGGCGTTCGATCTATGGTAGGGCGTGGAGGCTTTGGTGGACGCGAACTTGCGCCTGCCGCGACGCGCCAGGTTCCAAAACGGTTCGCACTAAAACGAAACGCCGGCGGGCTATTTTTGCGGCGGTCTGATCGCGGTCGCCAGCGTGTCGTGGTGGGTGGCAATCACCGAGCGGTAGTAGGGGCCGATATCGTCGGGGGTGTCGTAGCCGGCCGTGTGCGCCGCCGCCATTTGTTTTTCCCGCGGAATGTCCACGCTCTCCGCGTAATGCTTCAGGTCGCGGTAGACGTCGATCGAGAACACATCCCAGGCGGCGCCCTGGTCGCGCACGAAGATCAGCAGTTCCGGACGGCCCAGCGCTTTCTGGTAGGCGCTCTCCATCTGCCGCTCGCGATAGACCTCCGCCTGCTTGCCCGGCAGGGCGCGCATGATTTCGATGTGGAAGAGGCCGGCGGGAGCGAAGGCGTCGCGCACCTGCTCCAGAGGCGGCCCGTAGACGAACAAGTCTTCCTGGAAGGCGATGTCCTGGCGAATGCCCTTGGACAAGTCCGAAGGGAGCGCCTTGGAGCGGCGGGTGATGCGCTCCGCGCTGTAGTAGTCCCCGTAAGAACCCATGGGATACAGGATCAGCAGATCCCAGCGGTCGCCCTGGCTGTGGCGCATCCATAAGGGAGCTGCGTCGCCGGAGGCGGCAATCAGGGGAAAGCTGCGCTGGTACAGGCCGATCAGTTCGACCACCTTCCCGGGCGCCGCCTGAACCATGGAGGCGCGATAGAGATAGGTCTCGGCCGAAGCCTCGGCGAGAGCCGCCGTGGCGGTGAGCAGGAAAAGCAGGATGCAAACGCGGCGCATGGGATCGTCCCTCTGGCAGCAAGGTACACGAGCTTCGCTGCTCCTCCAATAATTAGTTAGCATAGCTAAGTAAATTGTGGTAGGCTGCAGCATGGGGGATGGCCATGAGAATGATTCGTGCGTTCGCGATGCTGGGAGTGGTTGCGGGCCTGGCCGCAGGCACGGCGCTTCGTGCGCCCGCGCAATCGGAGAGTGAGCCGGAGACCGTGCTCGTCACCTACCACGTCAAAGATGGGCAGCAGGCGCAGATGGAATCCATCATCCGCAAGCAATGGGCCGCGCTGCGCCGTCTCGATGTGGTGGATGAGCAGCCGCACTTGCTGCTGCGCGGCGTCGAAGATGGAGGCAAGCCGGTGTATGCCGAGGTCTTCGCCTGGAAGACGGCGGACTCAGCCGACCACCTCCCGGCGGAAATTCAGACGCTGTGGAAGTTAATGAACTCGCTCGTCGAGTCGCGCTCCGGGCGCCCCGGCATTGACATTCATCCCATGACGCCGCTGCCCGCTCAATAGGCGCGGCACAAACCGAAACTGAAACTGAAACTGAAACTATTCCCCCCAGCGCCGGAACACCAGTGATCCGTTGGTGCCGCCGAAGCCGAAGGAGTTCGACAGCGCGTACTCGACCTCGGCCTTACGCGCGTGCTGCGGGATGTAGTCGAGGTCGCAACCCTCGTCGGGCACTTCCAGATTCGCCGTAGGCGGAAGGGTCTGGTCGCGCAGAGCGAGCACCGTGATGCCCGCCTCGAGGCCGCCGGCGCCTCCGAGAAGATGCCCGGTCATGGATTTGGTGGAGCTGACGGCGAGCTTGTAGGCGTGGTCGCCGAAGGCGCGCTTGATGGCCACGGTTTCCAGCCGGTCGCCGATGTCGGTGGAAGTTCCGTGGGCGTTGATGTAGCCAATCTGCTGGGGCTGCAGCTTGGCGTCGCGCATGGCGTTGACCATGACGCGGAAGCCGCCGTCACCCTGCTCGGCGGGCTGGGTGATGTGGTAAGCGTCGCCGCTCATGCCGTAGCCGACGATCTCGGCGAGAATCCTGGCGCCACGGCGGCGGGCGAACTCCAGTTCCTCCAGGATGAGGATGCCGGCGCCCTCGCCGACGATGAAGCCGTCGCGCCCCTTGTCCCAGGGACGGCTGGCGTGCTCGGGATCGTCGTTGCGGGTGGAGAGCGCGCGCATGGCGGCGAACCCGCCGATCCCCATGGGCGTGATGGCAGCCTCGGTGCCGCCGGCGATCATGGCGTCGGCGTCGCAGCGGCTAATGATCTTGAAGGCGTCGCCCACCGAGTGCGCGCTGGAGGTGCAGGCGG